>OMRF01000347.1 GCA_900313435.1 uncultured Lachnospiraceae bacterium
ATGTGCGTTTGCCGGCATCGTGATCTCCATACTGGCCGGCACTCCTGTAGGTTCTACGATAGTTGCGGCAGATGTTTTGGTTTTTGCAATATGTCACGTGCTCGGGAAAATAAGAGGGATTTGAAAATGAATATAAAGAAGATCATAAAAGTCATCGCAGGAACGGTTATGATCATATTAATGACCGCATGTAGTGAAAGCGAGAGTCAGACCGTACAACCCTATACTGCACCCGTCAGCGTAGATGATGTTCTTCAGCAACAGACAGATTCAAATGTCACGCAGCCGCCGGTCGTTACGGTCACACCGACTCCTGCTGCAAAAGAAATAGAAACCAACACTGAATCCGATAATATACAAGAATATGATGTCGACCTTACTGCGCTGTCCTCTACCATGGTATATTCCGAAGTGTATAACATGATGATGACACCCGAAGATTACGTGGGGAAGACAATAAAAATGACCGGAAGTTTTGCCACTTTTATCAACGAAGAAGACGGACGATACATTTACGGGTGCGTTATTTCGGATGCAACAGCGTGCTGTGCCCAGGGAATAGAATTCGAGCTTACCGAAGATTATACGTATCCGGATGATTATCCCAAAGACGGCGATACGATCTGTGTGACGGGAACTTTCGATACATATCAGGAAGATCAATACACATATTGTACACTGCGAAACGCAAGACTTCTCTAAATATCGGGGACAGTGTTATAATGCCTTTATAAACGATCGAAGAAAGTGAAGGATTATACGGAATGTCTGACCGGTTTTCCAGGACCCGGATCCTGCTCGGGCAGGATGCAATGGAATCGTTATCAAAAAAGAAAGTTGCCATATTCGGTATCGGAGGCGTTGGCGGATATGTATGTGAGGCTCTTGTGCGCAGCGGTATAGGGGCTTTTGTCCTTGTAGATGATGATAAAGTCTGTCTTACGAATCTGAACCGGCAGATAATCGCGACCGAAAAAACGATCGGTAAGAACAAAGTTGATGTTATGAAAGAACGTATGCTGGATATTAATCCGGATGCGGATATCGAGATCCGTAAATGTTTTTTCCTGCCGGAAAATGCAGACGGATTTCCGTTTCATGAATATGATTATGTCGTTGATGCGGTTGATACGGTGACCGCGAAGATAGAGCTTATCGTCAGGGCACAAAAAGAAGGTGTCCCGATCATCAGCGCCATGGGTGCGGGTAACAAACTGGATGCGGGAAGACTTAAGGTGGCGGATATATATGATACGAGGATATGCCCGCTTGCCAGAGTAATGCGAAGAGAGTTAAAGAAAAGAGATATAAAAAAACTGAAGGTTGTCTATTCGGACGAACAGCCTGTACGCCCGATCGAACCGGTGCAGGAATGCACCGGGCGAAGAGATATCCCGGGAAGTACGGCTTTTGTACCTGCCGCTGCGGGACTTCTCATCGCCGGTGAAATAGTAAAAGATCTGTGCGGATAGCTTCAGCGGCAACGCTTTCGTATAGCGGCAGCCACCGTTTCGAGTATCTTTATCCTTGCATAGTATTTATCGTTTCCTTCAACAATGATCCATGGAGCATAAGAGGTTGATGTCTTCGTGATCATCTCGTCGACCGCCTGCTCGTACTGCGGCCATTTTCCCTGTTGCGCCAATCCTCATCCGTTATTTTCCATTCTTTGCCGGGAGTATTGGCTCTCGAGTCAAAGCGACGCTTCTGCTCGTCTTTGTCGATCTGCAGCCAGAACTTAAGGACGATCGCACCGTGATCCGCCAACTGCTTCTCCATGTCGTTGATCTCGCGGTAAGCCCGTTCCCATTCTGCCGTGGAACAAAATCCCTCTATGCGCTCTACCATCACGCGTCCGTACCATGTTCTGTCGAAGATCGCGATATGTCCGTCCTTAGGCATCCTGTTCCAGAATCTCCACAGATAATGATGAGCCTTTTCGATATCGTTTGGCGATGATGTGGGATTAACTCTGTAGCCTCTCGGATCGAGAGCTTCGGTAAGCCTGTGTATCGCGCCGCCTTTGCCTGCGGCATCCCATCCCTCAAATCCGAGAACGACGGGGATCCTCTTGGCATACAATACGCTGTGGAGCTCGCGCAGTTCCTTCTGTACGGCCTTGAGCCGGATCTTGTATTCGTCCCTGGACAGGGTCTTTGTAAGATCGACATTACCCAGCGCGCTCAGATCGTACTGTCCCTCCGGCAGGAACTTTCCGTCCTTTACAGCAGGAGAGTCGACTGATTCGAGACGCTTGGCAAAAGCGCGCTCAACGGCTGACATGACCTTTATGACGGCATACCTGTCATCCTCTGCCTCGACTAGTGTCCATGGTGCGGATTCGGTATCGGTTGCCACGAGCATTTCATCGCACAGCTTGGCATATTCGTCGTAATGCTCGTTATGGAGAAGATCATTTTTGGTGACTCTCCACTTTGTCTCCTTGTTATCGCGCAGTGCGGCAAGACGCTTCTTTTGTTCCTTCTTTGATATCACGAGCATGAACTTGAGCATGATCACACCGTCATCAACGAGCATCTTTTCGAATGAATTTATCTCATTAAATGCGGTACCGACAGCCTTAACCTTGGTCTTTTCTTTGAACCTGTCTCTCCATACACGCTCATACCAGGCCTGTTCGAATATGTCGATATTGCCTTTTTCGGGGACTCTCTCCCAAAATCTCCACATGTAAGGATGCATCAGCTCGTTTTCCGTCTCGGTTATCCTGGAGTGAACGCGGAATGACTTGGGAGTCAGCGGCAGTATCAGTTCGTTGATGACCTTACCCTTACCGGCTCCGTCGAAGCCGTCTATAAGTATCAGAGTCGAGACGCCCTTCTCCCACAGGAGACGCTGCTTCTCACACAGAGATGCGGCAAGCTTCTCTTTTTTCTCTTTGTATTCCTCTTTTGTAAGTGACTTTGAAAGATCAAGACTGCTTATCATATTGATAACCTCCTTAATTTATGATCTGTTGGCGGCAAGCAAAAGTGAACCCATAACACCTCCGAAATAACCCAGCAGATATCATAATTATAAAGCATTTGGCCACATTTGAAAATGAAAAGACTGCCTCCAAATGAGACAGTCTTTGACAAAAAATGCGGATAACAGGACTTGAACCTGCACGGTCTCCCACCAGAACCTAAATCTGGCGCGTCTGCCAATTCCGCCATATCCG
>OMRF01000249.1 GCA_900313435.1 uncultured Lachnospiraceae bacterium
ACCATCGGGATCAATGTCTCCGGCCAGATCGCGTCCGTGATCGCCGGCGGCCTGATCCTGAACCTCATAGCACGATAGGAGGACAAGAATATGAAGATAGATACAGATGCATTCGTAGATTCTCTCCCGATCATGGGAAACGGTCTGCTTGGGATATTCATCGTAACCGTAGTGATCATCATCAGCATTTACATTCTGAAGGCTCTTACTTCGCGGAAAACTGAGGCAAAGAACGTCCCCGCAGCAGCCGAGCCGATCCCGGGCTCCGCTGCTACAGCATCCGATGCCGCTTCTGCACCGGGAACAGCTTCTGCAGCCTCCCCGATGAAGAAAGAATCCGCGATGGATCTTATGAAAGAACGGGAGAAGAAGGATTTTCTGGATTCCGATGATACCTTCACGATCTCAAACGATCTGTAATTACACATCGAGATTACAGATCACCAAAATCCATAAGGCATATTTAACCGTAAGAAAAGCCGCCTGTCTCGGAACAATTCCGAACACAGGTGGCTTTTCTTTATAGGACGCTAAAGAAAGGAAGATGGGCAGCCACTTTCGTGACTGCCCATCCTGGAGAAGGTATTTTGTTACTTATGGGGTTGTAGCAAAAAACTATAATGTAATTGGGGGTTACGAGTATTATTATACGCAAAACCGTTTTGAAGTGTGCCCAAAGATAAAAAAGTTTTCAATTCTTTTTTAGTAAATGTGACTGCGTGTTTTTCGCACTTTGTCCCGTTTTGGGCATTATTGTGCAGAATGCATCCCTGTTTTGTATGGATTGAACAATGAATTGAGCCTCATCCGCGCAGTATACAATTTGCACAATCAAAATTGTGAGATTTTTCGTTGCAAAAACCTGCTATTACTATTGAAAAACAAAATCAAGGGCGCTATAATGTGAACGAAATATGAACAAAGTTAACAAACTGAAAACAAATTAAAAACGCCATGTGTTTTTTGTGTGAAAACAGGCCAAAGTTGAACAAAATATAAATAATCCGAAAACATCTTGTGGATTTTTGTTTGAAGAACGGTCAAAAGTGAACGAATTAAGAACAACCTGTTAATTTCGGAGTAGCTCGCGCATGAAGCGCGAAGCAAGGAGGAAGCAATGATAAAACGTATATCTGACTTTGAAAAAAGGCGCAAAAACAGGCGTCCTGACAAAGGTTTCACTTTGATCGAGGCCATTATCATCATCGCGATCATGGCGGTTCTGGCCGCTGCCATCACACTGGCCATCGTGAAATACCTGGAGAAGGCACGGCTTGCCATGGATGTCCATAATGCAAGTATGATCAAGAATGCCATGAATGTACATCCGTTCCCCAGTGACTTCCAGGGAAGAGATGTTTGGTTTACCGATCCCGTGACCGGTGAAAGCGAGCATTTCAAGAGAGGATGGGTCTACGTTGACAAGGAAGAGATCCGTTGCTCCGATCCGAGTACGGCTCTTGCCATGATCGAATCCGGACTCGTCTATGTCAGCCCCGAAACTGAGCGCGGGATCAAGGATTGTGAAGAGGGCGGCTATCAGTGGTTCCCTGACGGACCGGATCACGATTATATCCGCCGAAGCGCAATCGATGAATATGTCTTCCACAATGATATAGTTGTAAAGGCAAGAACCACCTGGAATACCTATCAGCTGGATGTCTATGTAGATGATGACGGTGAGCTGCATCTGGGCGGAAGTGCTTCCAACGCAATCCGGGTCGGCGGGCACGCCAAAGACAGCGAAGCTGCACAGATCTTCGCAAAGCGTGTCGGTCTGGATGACTCCAAGATCACCCCGATCGGCGAGCAGAATTCTCCCTGATCTTGACAGCATACAAATCATCGCCGGTGCGAAGATATGCACCTCCACTACAAACTCCCTTCCGGACAGGCAAAACCTGTTACCCGGAAGGGAGTTTTCGTTATGCTTTTTGTTATGATTATGGGTCAATTTTACATGTTGTCCGTTTTTTGTTATATTTGTATAAATTTTGAACGATAATTTTTTTTGTTATTCTGATTTGAGTTGCTACTTTAGTATATGCAGAACCGTTCATTATGTGCTATAATCTCTTGCGTAATTGTCAAAAAGCGGACTTTTTGTGGAGGGATGATGGACAAGCGAAAAGTTATCTATTATACCGACGAGTTAAATGATGAGTTTTCCACCACCGAGATCACACCCCGCAAGATCGATGAAAACTACGTTTATATCTATAACACGCCTTTCAAACGGTTCACCCATTTTTTCTGGTACCGGATCGT
>OMRF01000248.1 GCA_900313435.1 uncultured Lachnospiraceae bacterium
GACGAGGCTCAGACCGGCGTTAAAAAGATGTTTAATGACAGGGCCCTTAATGAAAGGCTTTCCGCCGCGAACATGAGATTTTCCTCTGCAAACTCGATCAACATCGGAAGACTTGTTCCGCAGATAGTTTATTATGTATACGCATATTCTCGTCTTGTGAATGAAAAAGCGATAGAGTGCGGGGATCCTGTCAATATCACCGTTCCCACGGGAAACTTCGGAAATATCCTCGCGGCATACTTTGCAAAACAGCTGGGGCTTCCTGTCAACAAGCTGATCTGCGCCTCAAACGAGAACAAGGTGCTCTTTGACTTCTTTAAGACAGGCGTATATGACAAAAACAGGGAGTTTCATCTTACCAGTTCTCCCTCGATGGACATTCTTATCTCATCAAATCTTGAGCGCCTCATCTATTTGATAGCGGGAAGCGATGATGTTAAGCTGTCTTCGCTCATGAAGGATCTTTCTTCCAAGGGAAGTTATGAGATCACGCCCGAAATGAGGGAAGGACTCAAAGACTTCTACGGGAACTATGCTACCGAGCAGGAGACGGCTCAGAAGATCAAGGATGTCTTCGGATCGGATTCCTATGTGCTGGATCCTCATACCGCAGTGGCTGCGGCGGTGTATGATAAGTATGTAAGTGAAACAGGTGACGACACTAAAACGATCATCGCTTCAACCGCGAGTCCCTACAAGTTTACGAGAAATGTGATGAGGGCGCTTTCAAAGGATGATCCGGAGAAGTCAGACCTTGAGCTTACAAACGACCTGCAAAAACTGAGCGGGGTCGATATTCCTTCGGCAATAGAGGAGATAAGGACAGCCCCTGTAAGACATACAGATGTGGTTGAGATAAATGAGATGGAAGAGGCGGTTGAGAAGTTCCTCAAAGCGTAAAAAAAGAGGTCATCCAAAGTTTTGGATGACCTCTTTTTTTAAATTGTAAGAAGCAGATATATCGTACCGAAAGGATAGATGACCGGGATCACGAAACTGTCCTCAGTAAGTTTAAGAACAGGATTTTCCTCGTGGTACGGAGGCTCGAGGGTAAGTTCCATCGAGAAATTGTTTGACATGTTCACAAGGAAGATACCATTGTGAAGGTTTAGAAAATCCTCAAGAGAGGCCTTCACATATTCATCAAATTCGGTAAAGTCCATCTTCGCATAGCGGGAAGCGAAGGCAACTGCGACCTCAGGCGGCATGTCGATCATCGAGGTACACTTGATCGGACCTGTAACGATCTGAGTCGTGCAGTAATTTGTGGTATATTCGGAACAAGGGATCGGAGAGAGAGGTGTAAAGTCTTCTCCGATGAAACGGACCAGATTATTGAATATGAGCTGCATATACATGAGACCGTGATCCGTTATCGGTTTTTCCGCTATCACAAAGTAATGCTCGATGAGCTTCTGGGTCTTTTCCGAATTCTCGGATTTTGCCGAGACATCTTCGATCTCATTCTCTTCCTGATAATCGACCATAAGACTCTCAAGCTGCTTGTTTGAGAGAGCCCCCATATCCACAAGACACTGGCCGAGGAGAAGGAAATCGGGATTCTGCGATTTCAGAAGGTCATCAAGCTGATCCTCGAAAAGATAATTTCTTTCTAAAGCGATCTCGCCAAAGCGCTTGTCCTCCCTTGTCTGGAGAAAACATACCTCGTCAACCTCCGAAGCGGTCATATACCCCTTGTGCATTGCCAGGGTGCCGAGCTTGATATGCGTGTCCGACATCTTTGTGATCGCGGCTGTCAATTGTTCCGGTGTAACAGCGTTTTTGCTTAGGAGAAAACTCCCGAAAAACTGTGCATACATTTAAGGTTAACCCCCCAGATGTGCATCAAGCACGTGCTCTACCTGTTCTTTTTCTATAGGTTTCTGAATAAAGTCCTTTGCTCCTGCATCTATAGCTGCCTTCAGCATGGACTGAGTCCCGACTGAAGAAACGATGATGATGAGCGCCTGTTTGTTTGCGCCTATGATCTCCTTGACAGCGGATACGCCATCCATCACCGGCATCACTATGTCGAGGAAGCAAACATCAGGATTCTCTGCCTTGAAGAGCTCGACCGCCTCCTGACCGTTCTTTGCTTCAACGAATGAAGCCCCCTCGCTGCAGCCCTTGATCGTATCGATCAGCTGTTTTCTGGCAAGGATGGAATCATCGCCTACCAGAATCTTTTTTCCACTCAGATCCATTGTCACAATCTCCTAATTAAAGAGTACATCCGTAAACATCAACTTATTCTACAATATAGCTTTGAAATTATCAATCAAAGGTTTTTTTCTTTTGATCACGAATCCTTCCTGAGAGGGAGAGGGATATATTCGTGGTGGGGAGCGACTGTCATATAGGCGGGACGCATGATCTTGTCATGGTGGCAGACCTCCTCCATCCTGTGGGCGCTCCAGCCGGCTATACGAGCTATCGCAAAGATCGGAGTGAAGAGCTCTACCGGAAGCCCAAGCATGTGATAGACAAAGCCGGAATAGAAGTCTATGTTCGGACATACGCCCTTATAAACCTTTCGTTCCTCCATGATGATCTTCGGCGCGATCCGTTCCACTGTCTGATAAAGACTGTATTCCTTTTCACAGCCCTTGGCATGAACCATTTCCTCGACGAAGCCTTTGAAGGTGAGAGCCCTCGGATCGGAAAGGGAGTAAACAGCATGCCCGATACCGTAGATAAGACCGGCGTTGTCGAAGGCTTCTTTATGGAGCAGCTTCTTAAGATAAGCGCCGACCTCTTCTTCGTCAGCATAATCTTTGACATGTTTTTTCATGTCCGCCATCATGTTCATCACCTTGATATTTGCGCCGCCGTGGCGAGGGCCCTTCAGGGAACCGAGTGCTGCCGCGATGACAGAATAGGTGTCGGATCCTGAGGAGGATACAAGGTGGGTTGTGAATGTGGAATTGTTTCCGCCTCCGTGCTCCATATGAAGGATCAGGGCCACATCGAGAAGCTTCGCTTCCAAAGGAGTGAAGCTCGAATCATCCCGAAGGCAGTGAAGGATATTCTCCGCGGTAGAGTATCCCTTCTTCGGCGGGTGGATAATCAGGCTGTCACCCTTCCAGTAATAGCGGTAGGAATTATAGCCATATACCGAAAGAAGAGGGAACATGGCGATAAGCGAAAGACACTGCCGAAGGCAATTGACCTCGGAGGTGTCGTCAGGATTGTCATCATAGGAATAAAGAGAAAGGACTGATCTTGAAAGAGAGTTCATCATGTCCCGGGAAGGCTTCTTTAAGATAACGTCCCTTACAAAATTCTTGGGAAGGGTCCTGTAGCCTGCGAGTATGTCGCAGAACTCGTCAAGCTGTTTTTGTGAAGGAAGACTCCCGAAAAGCAGAAGATAGGCGCAGTCCTCAAATCCGAAATGAAAATCAAAGGGCTGGTTTTTTATGATATCCGTGATGTTGTAGCCTCTGTAGAAAAGCTCGCCGTCGATCGGAACGTTCTTTCCGTCGATCATGCGCTGGGAGTTGATCTCTGAGATATTTGTGATACCTAC
>OMRF01000247.1 GCA_900313435.1 uncultured Lachnospiraceae bacterium
GAAGCCAAAAAGCTTCTGAGATCAAGGGACAAGGTCGATTTTTTCTACGGGCTGCTCTATCTCGACTCGGTGTTCTACGATGGCGGTCATACATTTTTCAGCGCTTCTTTTCTGAATTCGCTTGAAACAAGACCGGGAACCGTGCTTGCCGATGCGGTAGAGGATACGCTGTTTGACATGACAGACGAAAGGTTTGTAAAGGTCTACGGTTTTTTTATGACTCAGATGGAAGATGAAGAGATCGAAGATCAGATCAGTGCGGCCCGTGCAAGAGCCTATGCCTCATATGACATGGTCAGGGAGTGGAACGAAAAAATCTTTCTCGTAAAAAAGGACAAAACCGCCATCTTTGTATTTGATGAATTCGAGGATGATGCGGTGGAGCCGTTCAAGTGGTCGCTGGATCACGCAAAGGAAAGCGGCATCGAAAACTTTGTTCTCGATATCTCCGCAAATGGCGGAGGAACGTCAGCTGTCGCGATGTATATGCTTTCGGTCATGACCGGAAGCTGCGACATGATGTTTAAAAATACCGCCACCGGAAACATAATGACTGAAACTGCAAAGATCGACAAAAACCTGGACGGCACGGTTGATGAGAAGGATGATGAGGTCAGGTACGACTTCAATTTCGCGATACTTACTTCGCATTGCTCATTTTCAAGCGGTAATATAATGCCCCTCCTCGCTAAGGAGCAGGGGATAAAGATCATAGGAGAAAAAAGCGGAGGCGGAACGTGTGTGCTTGCAATGCTGTCTTATCCCGAGGGGATGAATTATTCTTTGTCAGGTACACTGATGATGATCGATAAGGACGGGAATGATGTTGATGGCGGTGTAAAACCGGACGTTGAAATGGTGACGATGAGCTGGGACGGATCGAAGGATTACAGCGGACTCTATGATATTGACAGGATAAACGCCGCGATCAAAGGTGAACCTTTACCCGAGAAGGCAGAGATACCCCTGTTTTTCCGGGTCATGATCGGCATCCTTGCCAATATGATCATGTCACAGGTATATGGATAAGTTTTTTCGGGCATAGCCCTCAGTATGAAAAGGAGACTTAAATGACTCTTCAGCAGATGAGATATATCATAGAGGTTGCGGAACGCGGGTCGATGAATGAGGCGGCAAAGAGTCTTTTCATTTCGCAGCCCAGTCTGACTTCAGCTATCAGGGAGCTTGAAAAGGAGCTTTCTATCACCATCTTCAACCGCAGCAACCGCGGGATCGATCTTACCACAGAGGGGAGCGAGTTCTTAGGCTATGCCCGACAGGTGCTTGAACAGTACTCTCTTATGGAGGAACATTATCACGAAAAAAAGGACGACCGAAAGAAATTCTATGTTTCCACCCAGCATTATACCTTCTCTGTGGAAGCCTTTTCGAAAGCAGTGATGAAGGCAGGTATGGATGAATACGATTTCGCGATCTATGAGACGAGGACCCATGAGATCATATCCGATGTGAAGAACGGAAGGAGCGAACTTGGGATCCTCTATCTGAACGACTTCAACGAGAGGATCTTAAGCAATGATTTCAAGGAGAATAATCTGATCTTCACTGAGCTGTTTTCCTGCGATACCTATGTGTATTTAAGTTCGGAGCATCCTCTGGCGAAAAAGAAGAAGATATCCTTCAAGGAGCTTGATCCCTACCCCTGCCTGTCCTTTGACCAGGGGGAGAAGAATTCCTTTTATTATGCCGAAGAGGTTCTTTCCACCTATCCTTACAGAAAGGTGGTCCATGTGAATGACAGGGCAACGGCCCTCAATATGATGACGCTTTTAAAAGGCTATACCCTCTGCAGCGGGGTGATCTGCGAACAATTAAACGGCGAGGGTTACACAGCAGTGCCGCTCATTTCCGATGAAAAGATGCGTATCGGCTACCTGAAGCGATCTGACTCGCACTTAAGTGATATAGCGAAAAGCTTCATAAAGGAAATGAAGAAGTATAATCCGGCTATAGATTGAAACTATATCCGGTTCTTGTTTTTTAGGATTATACAGGAAGAAAACATAGTGCTATCCTTTCAACCATCACAGAAACCTATTGATAGAGAGGAGACACACTATGAGCGAACATACTTACAAATTTGAAACACTTCAGCTTCATGTCGGACAGGAGACAGCGGATCCCACCACAGATTCGAGAGCGGTACCCATCTACCAGACCACATCCTATGTATTCCACAGCGCTCAGCACGCAGCGGACAGATTCAATCTCCGCGACGCAGGGAATATCTACGGTAGACTCACAAATTCCACCCAGGGCGTTCTGGAAAGCAGGGTGGCAGCACTTGAAGGCGGAGTCGGAGGCCTTGCGGTCTCAGCCGGAGCTGCTGCGGTGACCTATTCGCTCATAGCACTTGCTAAGTCAGGGCAGAACGTTGTTGCCCAGAAGACCATATATGGCGGCAGCTACAACCTTTTAGATCAGACGCTTCCCGGCTACGGGATCAAGACAAAGTTTGTTGACATCCACAATCTCGACGAAGTAAAGGCTGCAATTGACTCAGATACCAGAGCGATATTCATCGAGACCCTCGGAAACCCCGGTTCCGACATTCCGGATATAGAGGCTCTTTCGAAGATAGCTCATGAAAACAAGATCCCGCTGGTGATCGACAACACCTTCGGGACACCTTATCTCATCCGTCCCGTGGAGCTTGGCGCGGATATCATCATCCACTCAGCGACCAAATTCATCGGCGGTCATGGCTCGACCCTCGGCGGCATTATTGTAGAC
>OMRF01000245.1 GCA_900313435.1 uncultured Lachnospiraceae bacterium
CTTGACAGCTTTCTTGTTTGCGAGAGCCTCCGGTGTATCATCCTTGATGAGATCATACTGAGTCCGCCGAAGCCACGCTATCTTAAGACAAAGATATGACTTCTCGGACATCTTTGCCTTCTTTGTCATGGAACAGACCAGTGCCAGCTTATACCTGTCAACAGCCTGATCATAGGAATACTCCTCAAGGCTCTCGTCCCTTGTGGGCTTGAAATTTGCTGAGACCCCTTCCTTTATCCACTTGATCTGGGTGGCGGAAAGATGCTCAAAATCCTTATGCGTCGCGGAATAACCACAGAAGGGACAGGACGCAACATCATACTTAATGGTATCAACCCCCTGGAACTTGGGTCTTAAGTCATCATCCGGCTCAAGTCTCTTCGCCTTTCCCGTCTTGACAGTCAAGGTCTTGAATTTTCTGTCGCAAACGGTGCACTGGATAACCTTTTCAAGAAGGAAATCCGACTCCTTTAACACCTTTTCAGGCTCCTTCTGACCGGGAGCAGACTTCTCCGGTTCCTTTCCTTCCTTTGTAATGTCAAGCTCCCCGTTGGTGGAAAGCCCAAACTTTTCGAGACCTGATAGTAGATTCATGAATGACTCCTTATAAAAATGATCATTGTGCGGGCAACTTAAATGAACTCTTGAGTGAAACGATCCTGTTGAACACAGGTCTGCCTTCACCTGAATCCTTTGGATCAACTGAGAAAAATCCGTTTCTGACAAACTGAAATCTGTCAAAGGGTTTCGCATCACGTACGGAGGGCTCGATCACAGCCTTCATTTCCTTGAGTGAACAGGGATTCAGGTTTAGTTCTCCGTTCTCATCATAGACGCCCTTCTCTTCATCTATGATATTTTCGTAAAGTCTGACTCTCGCCTCGATCACATCCGCTGCATTTACCCAGTGGATGGTACCCTTCACCTTTCTTCCGTCAGCGGAATCCCCACCCTTCGTATTCTCGTCATAGGTGCAGTGCACTGCCGTGATATTTCCGTCATTATCCTTCTCAACGGAAACGCATGTCACATAGTATGCATTCATGAGCCTCACTTCGGTTCCGGGATAGAGCCTCTTGTACTTCGGCGGAGGAACCTCCATGAAATCCTCTCTTTCTATATAAAGCTCCTTTGAAAATGTGACAGTACGATCACCAAGGGAAGGGTTTTCGATATTGTTTGGAACGATGAGCTCCTCAGTTTTATTTTCAGGGTAGTTGTCGATAATGAGCTTAATGGGATCAAGAACAGCCATTACTCGCGGTGCCTTGGTCTTCAGATCCTCCCTGATACAGTACTCGAGCATTGCCTGATCGGATACCGAATCCGCCTTTGAAACTCCCGAGAGCTCGATGAACCTTTGGATGGATTCCGGCGTATAGCCACGCCTGCGAAGCCCGGCTATAGATACGATCCTCGGATCATCCCAGCCGTCAACTATGCCTTCTGTCACCAGCTTTTTTATGTATCTCTTGCCGGTAACGACATTCTTCAGGTACATCTTCGAAAACTCTATCTGTCTGGGCTTCTTCTCCCAGTCAGTATTATCGACCACCCAGTCATAGAGGGGTCTGTGATCCTCAAATTCTTTCGTACAGAGCGAATGGGTGACCCCCTCGACAGCATCCTCTATAGGGTGGGCAAAATCGTACATGGGATAGATGCACCACTGATCCTTTGTCCTGTGATGCGCCATATGAGCCACCCGGTACAATACGGGATCCCTCATATTGAGGTTGGGAGAAGACATGTCTATCTTTGCCCGAAGCACCAGTGTGCCGTCTTCATATTTTCCCGCCCTCATGTCCGAAAACAGCTGAAGGCTCTCCTCTACAGGTCTCTCCCGGTTTTTGTCATTCTTTCCAGGTTCGGTCAGAGTGCCTCTCGTCTCCTTTATCTCATCTGCCGAAAGGTCTGAAATATAGGCGAGTCCCTTTTTGATGAGGGATACAGCGCACTCATACATCTTCTCAAAATAATCAGAGGCGTAATAGACAGTGTCTCCAAAATCGGCTCCCAGCCATTTCACATCCTCTATTATCGACTGGACGAATTCGTCCTTCTCCTTCGTAGGGTTCGTATCATCAAACCGGAAGTGAAAGGCACCGTTATACTCTTTCGCTATACCATAATTCAAAAGAATGCTCTTCGCATGTCCAATATGAAGGAAGCCGTTGGGCTCCGGAGGAAAACGTGTGACAACCTCACTGTATCTTCCTTCCTTAAGATCCTTGTCTATCTCATCCTCTATGAAATTTCTGCTTTCTTTTTCTTCCATCATTGTCTCTTTCAAATGATATGTTTGTGAGTAAAAATATGATCGCTGCAGAACTCATGGTTTCCCTTGCATTTCGAGCAGAATCTGAATGCGAGTTCGGGGTTCGTAGTCTCCGTCCTTCCGCATATTTCGCATTTGTGTACGCTGAATCTGCCGGTATTAGCCTGTCCCTTCGGAGGGCTCTGCGAATAAGAACTCCTCGTCCCCTCTACCCTCTTTTTCCACTCATTCTTCCTCTTCATCTCAGAGGGTGATATCTTTTTCCAGTCCCTCGTGGCAAGGAAAAAGACCCCGAAATTCAGGAGCGACGCTATGATAGCGACCTTGCCCGGCCAGCTGTTCTGGAAAAACTCGATCAAAATGAGAACCGCATATACCAGGGCGAGCCATTTCATCCGTATAGGTATGATGAAATAGAGCATGATCTGCATATCAGGATAACAGACCGCAAAGGCAAGGAATATCGACATATTGATATAATATGTCGAGAAAAATGCACCTATACCAACGACCGGAGAGCCCGTTACGGAAAACAGTATCCCATAGAGCAGAAACGCTCCGAGTACGGAAAACAGTATCCCGCCGAATATAAAGCAGTTGTACTTGAAGGTTCCGATGGTCTTCTCAAGTGTTGTACCCAGCTGCCAGTAGAATATTATCATGATGATCGCGAAGATTATATTCTGCCTTGGCGGCATAAGTACCCAGCTTATCACCCTCCATATCTGGAAATTGTGAATGATATAGTAGGGCTCAAGCGAAAGATAATTCAGTATATTTAGGTTTGTATAGGTCGCGCCGAAATACAGTAAATACCCGATCACATAGCCTATGATAAGATAATTCGTAAGGTTTTTGATCGCGAATCTGCCTATTTTTTTTTCAAGCTTATCAAGCATAATCTTCCCTTTTTGACACTCTTCGGGCAAAAAGCCGCTCATATATTTTAATTACGCCGTTCCCCTTTGTCAACTGATTGTAAGCGGAGTATCCTTTACTACAAAACAAAGCCTTTGTCGGTTGTTTCCGTTTTTCTTCTTATCTATAATCTCGTCGTAGGTAAAATAAGGATTCAGAGGATTATTTCATGGACTCTTTTTACAGACTTGGCATTGATATAGGCTCGACGACAGTTAAGCTTTCCATCATCGATGACGATGAGAATATCGTTTTTTCAGATTATGAAAGACATTTCGCGAACATAAAGGAAACCCTTCTTTCACTGGTGAACAAAGCCCTGAACGTAACGGGTGATGTTAGGATCTCACCTGTCATAAC
>OMRF01000243.1 GCA_900313435.1 uncultured Lachnospiraceae bacterium
CGACAGGGTAGATGTATTCTTAAAGACTTATCTCCTTGAATCCCCCATGCTGAAGGAGAAAGAGACCAGTCTCTTTGATTATTACAGAATAAGCATCAGAATCTCGGATGAGCCTCTGACCTATATTTTCAAAGTCAGGGCAGATGACGGCTCCCACGAAGTCTTCTTTTTCGACCGCTACGGAGTGTCCCGGGAGGAAAGACGGCAGTACGCCTTCAAGATAGTGCCGGGCTTCGAGACTCCCGACTGGGCAAAGGGTGCGGTGATGTACCAGATCCTTGTTGACCGCTTCAACAACGGCGATAAGTCAAATGATCCCCTGACAAACGAATACCACTATATCAATACCTATTCCCATCAAGTATCCGATTGGAACAGACCGCCGGCAGACTTTGATGTATGCGATTTTTACGGAGGTGATCTTCAGGGAGTTGAGCAGAAGCTTTATTACCTGAAGAGTCTGGGAGTTGATGTCATATATTTCAATCCGCTTTTTGTCTCTCCTTCAAATCACAAGTATGATATTCAGGATTATGATTACATAGATCCTCATTATGCGAAGATAATGAATGATGGAGGAGAACTCTTAAAAGACGGTGACTATGACAATTCCCACGCGACGAAATATATAAAGCGCGTGACTGATAAGTATAATCTTGAGAACAGCAACGCTGCCTTTGCTTACTTTGTGAACGAAGCTCATGCCAAGGGGATGAAGGTGATCCTTGACGGGGTATTCAATCACTGCGGCTCCTTCAACAAATGGCTGGACAGGGAGAGGATATATGAGGGGCAGAGTGGTTACGAGCCCGGAGCCTATATATCAAAGGATTCGCCCTATCATGATTATTTCCAGTTCTTTCCTGACGGCAAGTGGCCCTACAACAATGCCTATGACGGCTGGTGGGGGCACGATACCTTACCGAAGCTTAATTATGAGGGAAGCCGGGAGCTCTGCGATTATATCCTACGCATAGGAAAGAAGTGGGTCAGTCCGCCCTTCAACTGCGACGGCTGGAGGCTTGACGTGGCGGCGGATCTCGGACACAGTCCTGAATTCAATCACAGGTTCTGGAAGGAGTTTCGGGATGCGGTGAAGAGCGCGAATCCCGATGCCATAATACTTGCCGAGCAGTATGATGATGCCACTCCCTGGCTGCAGGGCGATCAGTGGGATACCATAATGAATTACTCAGCCTTCATGGAGCCGGTGTCCTGGTTTTTAACCGGGATGGAAAAGCATTCCGACAGGTTTGTTCCGGAGGCCTTAGGTGACGGTAAGCGCTTTGAACTTACCATGAGACACTGCATGACGCAGTTTTTGACTTCGAGCTTATATTGCTCCATGAATGAGCTTTCAAATCACGATCATTCGAGATTCCTTACAAGGACAAATCACAAGGTCGGGCGTGTGAGCGTCCTTGGAAGCGAGGCCGCAGAGGAGGACGTGAACAAAGCTGTCCTTAAGGTCGCAACGGTCATGCAGATGACCTGGCCCGGCGCGCCTACCATATATTACGGAGATGAGGCCGGTGTGTGCGGCTTCACGGATCCCGACAACAGGAGGACCTACCCCTGGGGTAAATGCGATTACGAGCTCATCGACTTTTTCAGGGACATTATCTTTGTGCACAGGTCGCATACCGCGCTGAAGAAGGGCGCGTTCATTTTCCTCGATACTGACTGGAATTTCGTGAGCTACGGACGCTTTACGGGAGACGAGAAGATAGTAGTGGCGGTCAATTCAAGCGGAGCAATCTTTGAAAAGGATGTGAATGTCTGGAAGGCAGAGGTTCCCGACGGCGCTTCCATGGAGAGGCTCTTTATGACAGGTGAGAGATTTTGGACCATGATGCCCGAATATCATAAGGTTGAGAACGGGAAGATACATCTTGAGATGAAGCCCTACTCAGCAATAGTCTTAAGGTACGAGAGACGATGAAAAAGGAAGGGAACTTCTTTTTCGAGAATTATACTGAGGAGAAGGACAGTGAAGGGCATTATTTTTATGATGATGCCTGGTTTGACGTAAGTTCCTTTGTGCTCAACAAAAAGCTTCGTACCATGTCTCTTTGCTTTTCAATGGCTTCGTTCCCCAGCGCTGATAAAGATGCTGAGAGAGCTTCTATCAACGCGGAAAAGCTTCTTTCAGAGCTTTCCTTTTCTGACATTGAAGTAAATGATGATTTTTTAAAGGAGCCTGAGGTTTTCTCCCTCGGGCTTATTGCGGCGCAAAAAAGCATAGGATCCGGTAAGGATAAGTATTCTCTTATAGCTATGAATTTCCGGGGCGCGTCCTACGGGCTTGAATGGAAGAGTAATACGCTTCTCGGTGAGAACGGGATCGCGGAAGGCTTTGAGAAGACGGGAGAGGTTGCTGTCTCATTTCTAAAGAGCTATATAAAAAAGCACAGTACAAAGCTTTCAAAGCGCCTGAAACTCTGGGTCTCAGGCTACAGCAGGGCGGCAGCCTTCGCGGAATATGTCGGGGTCAGGACGACAGAAGACAGGGAAAACTTTGGAATTTCACCGGAAGATATATTCGTCTATCCCTTTGAAAGCCCCATGCTGTTTCCGAAGGAGATGAGCGGGCGCTTTAAAAATATACATAATACCGTAAATCCAAAGGACATGGTCCCCATGCTCGCACCGTCTGTTTGGGGCTTTTCAAACGCAGGGGTCATTGATACGAGGATCCCTTCCGAAGGCTCGGAGGAATATCAGAGGATCCTTCCTATCGTGAAAGAGAATCTCTCAAAGAACGGAGCCCCGGAGATAATAGATCAGCTTTCCGGCTTCACGCTTCATTGTATCATCGGAAGCGATGTAAAGCCCTTCAAAGAGCTGAGTTTTAACCCGGGAAATAAGAGAGCATTTTTTGAAAAGGCGCTCTCCTTTGATCAGGCTTCTTTTCTTCGCGCCTATATGAGGTTTATGGCATCGAATCTCTCCGCGTCGAAGGGAGTTAATGGCGGGCCCGACACCTGCAGGAAGACATATTATTCTCTTTATCAGGAAAGCTTTTCATTTCTTTCCGGCGCTTATCTCGGGGCGCCTCTCAAAAGGAAGCTTAAGATCAGGCAGAATCTTCTTGAACTTTCAAAGCTCCTTGAGATACCTGCCGTAAAGATCAAGTTTTATCTTCATCTCAGATTTCTTGGCGAAAGGGGCAGAAGCTATGTCGAGCATGAGATCCTTGACACAGTTACAGAGCGCCTCGTTAATGATCCCGATATAGCACTGAAAAAGGATGAGGCAGAGAGGCTTCAAAAATTGGCCCATCCGCTCATCCATTATTTTGTATACTGCGCGTCAATAGATATAAGATATTATCGTTTTTTCTTTACAGGCACATTCTTAAACAACATGCTCCGCGTCCTTGCCATGCACGCTCCCGAACTTTCGCTCTCATTCATGGAGGCGATGGAAGAGTAAGGGATTCAGTTTCCGAAGAAGGCGATGTCCTCATCTTTCCAGCCGAGAGAAGTTCCTAGTTGGCGCTGTGCCAGCCGTCTTGCCCTGATCTTTGATCTTTGTAAGTACCGTGGATCTTCGACTCCGGAGAATCAATGGGAGCGACGGTCTTCTGATCTTTGTAGGACAGATATCCTTCCTTGATCCAATTTTTCACTCTCTCCACCGGGATGTCAAAAACATCCGCAACCATCCACTCATTTACATTGTCGTGGGCGCGGACATATTCCTTTACCTTTTTGTAGAGCTCGTAATCCGCGCATCTCTCGCAGAAGCCCTGAGCTGAAAGCCTGGAAAAGGTCTGTCCGCAGCCTTTGCAGACATAGGCTGTCTTTTCGCCCTGACCATTCCCGGGGGCATCTTTCAAGTGCAATATGGAGGGGTGCATATTGTTTTTCTCGTCCATATCATTCCTTTCAAATAAAACCGCCATCGATACCTATGACCTGTCCAGTGAGATAGTAAGGGGCGATGGAAAGATATCTTACAAGCTCCGCGACCTCGGAAGCTTCTGCAAATCGCCCAAAGGGTATTTCATCGGACAGAGTCTTCTTTTCCTCTATGGAAAGATTGTCGTTCATTACCGTATCAACCACGCCGGGAGCAATGGCGTTTACAGCGATACTGCTCCTTGCAAGCTCCTTTGCTAAAGCCTTTGTCAGCGCCTCTACACCGCCCTTTGTAGCTGAATAGGCGACTTCGCAGGAGGCACCTACCGATCCCCACATGGAAGAGATGTTTATTATCCTGCCTCCGCCGTTTTGAAGCATGGACGGGATAAAGGCTCTTGATGTGAGAAAGACGCTTGTGAGATTTACTTCCATTATACGATGCCATTCAGAAAGGCTCATGTCTTGAAGGAGACCGACATGGGAGATTGCAGCGTTGTTCACGAGGACATCAAGCCTGCCTTCCTTTTCAAGGAAGTCTTTTGAAAGCTGTTCTACGAAGGCTTCGTCTGAAACATCGCCAAGATATCTGATGACCCGCGTATTCGGGAATCCACTTTCTATAGCGGTCTGAACCTTCTTAAGTCCCTCATTGTCCTTTTGTGCCAGAAGCGCTATCACAGAAAAGCCTTCACGTGCAAGGGCCATTGCCGATGCGGCACCAATGCCCCGGGATGAGCCGGTGATCAGGACGGTTTTTTTATTATTCTCCATTTAATGTGCCCAACTGTTTGCAGATTATGTTATAATAACCATACGATCGTGAAAGATCAGAGGTTTTTTTATGCAACTTATTATACAACTTTTTTGACTCGAGGAGAAACCATTATGAAGATCAATATCACGGGTAAGGGCATAGAGCTCACACAGGGACTCAAGGACGCTGTCACCTCAAAGCTTTCAAAGCTTGAGAAGATGTTCACAAAGGATGCGATCTGCAATGTCACGCTTTCCGTTGAGAAGGAGCGTCAGAAGATAGAGGTGACGATCCCGGTAAAGGGACATGTGATAAGGGCAGAGGAAGTCACGGACGATATGTACGACAGCATCAACGCTGTGGTTGATGTGATAGAGCGTCAGCTCCGCAGATATCGTAAGCGCATCATAGACAAGGAAAAGAGCGGCGCGAAGGATTCGGAAGGAACAGCATTCTTCAGCGAGGATTTCATCGAGAAGGATGTTCTTTACGGAGATATAGATAATGACGATCACGATGTGAAGATCTCCCGCACGAAGCATTTCGGGCTGAAGCCCATGTATCCCGAGGATGCATGCGTTGAGATGGAGCTTCTCGGGCACAATTTCTTCGTCTTCAGAAATGCCGAGACAGATGAAGTGAATGTCGTCTACAAGAGAAAGTACAAGAATACATACGGGCTTATAGAGCCTGAATTCTGAAAGTATTACAAAAAGGTCTCCGTATTAACGGCAGTGTTCATAAGACAGTAACGTAAAATGAGCACTGTCGCGGTGGATTGGCAAAAAAAGAAGAAGTCTGAAAGGAACATACCTTCCAGACTTCCTTTTCTTATTAAAATA
>OMRF01000241.1 GCA_900313435.1 uncultured Lachnospiraceae bacterium
CAGATTTTGAGTCTGCTGCGTCTGCCATTCCGCCACTCCTGCTTCTGATCAATAAAAGTCTAACACATCGTCGTACGTCTTTCAACCTGACGAGAGCCCAAGCTCCGGGAAGCAGTCTAAGGTCGAAAAATAATCTTTCAACGTCTCAGCCCTTCTGATAAGCGAAAAGCTTCTGTCCGGATGGAGCAATATCTCCGCAGAACGAAGACGCCCGTTATAATTGTATCCCATAGCATAGCTGTGGGCGCCGGTATCATGTATGTAAAGGATATCGCCGTCTTCGATCGGAGGGAGCATCCTGTCAATCGCGAATTTATCATTATTTTCGCAGAGGGAACCCGTGACGTCATATTTTTCCGTGCAGGGAAGGTCTTCCTTTCCAAGCACCGTAATATGATGATAGGCTCCGTACATGGCGGGACGCATGAGATTGCAGGCCGTCGCGTCCACTCCGATATACTCCTTATAGATGTGCTTTTTGTTTATGGCGCGGGTAATAAGCGCTCCGTAGGGTCCTGTCATGAAGCGTCCCATCTCGGTAAATATCTTCATATCCGACAGCCCCGCGGGAACGAGCACCTCTTCAAATACCTTCCTCACGCCCTCGCCTATCTTTCTTATATCATTAGGCGTTTGCTCAGGTCTGTAAGGTATCCCGACACCGCCTGAAAGATTGATGAAGGACAATACTATCCCTTCCTCCTTAAGCCGGGCGGCGAGTTCAAAGAGCGTCTTTGAAAGAGCAGGATAATAATCATTTGTTACCGTGTTGCTCACAAGAAAGGCATGAAGTCCGAGATGCTTTACTCCCTTATCCTTAAGTATCCTGTAAGCTTTGATTATCTGCTCCTGCGTCATTCCGTACTTTGAATCTCCGGGATTGTCCATGATGGAATTTGAGACTTCATAGGTCCCACCGGGATTGAAGCGGCAGCAGATCGTTTCGGGAAAGCCTGAAAGCTCACGTTCTATTATGTCAAGCTGCGTGAAGTCATCTACATTAATAATGGATCCAAGGTCGTTTGCCACCTTAAATTCATGATACGGCGTGTCGTTTGATGAGAACATTATCTCTTTGCCTGAGAAGCCTGAAGCTTTCGCAAGGGCAAGTTCTGCCTCACTCGCGCAGTCAAGCCCGAAGCCATAATCCTTCATTATCTTAAGTATAAAGGGATTGGGCAGCGCCTTTACGGCAAAATATTCCCGGAAGCCTTCATTCCAGGAAAAAGCCTCCTTTACGGCCTCACAGTTCTTTCTGATCCCATCCTCATCATAAATGTGAAAGGGAGTCGGATACCTGGCTATTATCTTTAATGCTTCATCTTTTGTGATAAAGGGTTTCTTCTCCATTATGCTATACTCCAAAAAAGCTTATTTCTCACTGTCTTTTCTCGGTCTTCTGTTCTTTCCGTTAAAATTCCTGGGTCTTCTGTTTTTGTCAAAGCCCTGATTTTTGTTGTTCGCCCCTGTATTCTTTTCGCCCTTATTTTTCTTCTCATTATCCTCGGGACGTGCCTTCCCGGAAAATGCGTAAAGGCTCCAGTTGTCGATGATCTCGTACCTTATCTGATTCTCGTCCAGAAGCTTTTTGAACTTCACCCAGGAATTCAGGTCAAAATATTTTGTGAGCTTTTCTTTCACATCCTCATCAAAGTTCTCCGAGAGCCTGTCGGCATCGAACTCCCGACGAAGCATATCAAGCCAGTCATTATACGCGAAGATAAAGTGCTCTCCGCCGGGGATATTGAAATTGAGCCGTACTCCGACCCTCTCTTCTCCGACGGTGAATGTCTCAAACTCTGCGGGATGAGCCAGCGCTATAGGTGCGCTGCAAACCGCTCCTGCCTTTTCCCATTCTTCAAGAAGCATGGCTTTACTACTCCTTTTTTCCCTCTATCATCCTTATGAACTGCTCTGCGGAGCGTCCCGAAAGACCGCCTCCTCCCATCTCCCACTCTCTCGCCAGGGAAAGCAGCTTTTCATCGGTCATATTAAGATCTTTCACCCGCTTTGAGATTCCCTTTACTATCTCAAAGTATTCCTGCTCGGAGGGCTTGAAATACCCAATCTTAAGCCCGAACCTGTCAGATAGCGAAAGCTTCTCACTGACCGTGTCAGAGCGGTGAAGCTCGTCACTTGATCTGTCAGACCTGTCCGTCCAGGTTTCCTTCACGAGATGGCGCCTGTTTGACGTCGCGTATATTAACACATTCTCAGGTGCCGGATAAAGCCCTCCCTCTATCACAGCCTTCAGATATTTGTAATCCGACTCAGATTCCTCAAAGGAAAGATCGTCCATGAAGATAATGAACCTGTAATTTCTGTTCTGAACAGCCTCTATCACATGGTTTAAATACTTAAAATCATGGCGATAGACCTCTATCATACGGAGTCCGTCATCATAGTAGCGGTTCAGTATGGCCTTCACGGATGTCGACTTTCCGGTACCCGCATCTCCATAAAGAAGAACGTTATTGGCGGGGCGGCCGTTCAAAAACCTTTCCGTGTTTTCGGAAAGGAGCTTTTTCTGCTGCTCATAACCGATAAGGTCATCAAGGCTCTCATTACCCCTTATCGTAACAGGGACTATGGCGCCATTTTGCTCTCCGTTGATCCGAAAGGCCTGGTTCATACCAAAGATGCCGACCCCGTAGCGTCCGTAAAAATCCGTGATCACGGAAAGCATGGCATCGCACTTTTTTTGAGCAGATTTTTTGCTTTCTATGGCTTTAAGGATCCTGTCGGAAAGTTCCCGGACCCTTACGGAGACATTTTTGTTGTATATCCTGTCCTCCTTTTGGACAGCCTTATAAGAAGTGATGGTCGAAAAATGATCTGTCCCGAGGCTCTTATCAAGATGGGAAAAATCCCAAAGGAAAAGCTTCATCAGGATCTTCATATCATCAGTTACAAAGGAATTCACCGAGCCGTCAACCTTATCTGCGCGCTCAGACACGAGGGTATAAGGGGTTTCCGTCATCGCGATAAGGTAGGCGATGAAATCCTGCCAGAGATTCCTGTCAAAGCCGCACTCGGTCGCAAGATCGAGAAGCATATGGATAATGGCGCACCCCTCGGAGCAAAGGTCGTGGCCGGCGGAAAGCGACGTGCCGTACCTTTCTTTTTTTGAAAGCGCGCGATAAAGAGAGGAGAGCCTCCTCATAATAGGGTGCTCTCCAATCGAACGATACACTATGAGTTCGGATAATAATTCATACATAGGCAGGATTATCCATTTTTTACGCCTTGCTGTCAAGTGCCCGCTGTTTCTTTACCTCCTCGGCGATCTCTTCTATCTTTTCATCAGTGAGCTTATAGCGCTTTCTGAACCAGATTATCGCGAATATAAGTCCGGCGATGGGGATCAATGTCATTGTCATCCTGATGCCCATCTTCTGGGAAAGCTCTATGCCCTCTGAAAAGTCCACCAGCTTCATCTCCTCCGTGACAGCAGTATCAGATGAGAAGTTAAAGATCTGGATCGCGAGTGACGCCACAAGAGCCGAGAGGCCGGAGGCCAGCTTCACTACAAAGGTCTGCATCGAGAATATGACCGACTCATCCCTCCGGTGATTCTTCAGCTCGCCGTAGTCAACGGTGTTCGCCAGGAAGACCGTAGTCAGTACGGAAAGGATTCCGTTTGCTCCGAAGATAAAGAATGCAGGGATGAAGAGTATGTACACATTACTCATGGCTGTGGACGCTATGATAAGAAGCGAAGCATAACCTACGATGCACATTATCATCGCTATGAAATAGATCTTGATGGAGGTGAACCATTTGCGGAGCAGCGGATAAAACAGCATCATCGCAAGCACCTGGATCGCGCCGCCAAAGGTATTGAACAGGGTATAGCCATTGAACCAGTCATGTCCGCCGAAATCGTATTTGAAGAAATAGATCACAAGGTTTGAAGTGATGTAGATCGAGAAGTTTACGACCACTATCGCGACTACCACTGCGACTGCCTGGTCATTCTGGAACAGAGCCTTGAACATCTGACCGACTGTAGCTGTCTTCATATCCACAGTGGACTTTTCCTTTACGGAAATGCAGGTGATGATAATGAACACAACGAATATCGCCGCAACTATGATCGCAAACCATCTGAAGCCTACTCTTTCAATGGATGAAGCATCGCCGCCCGAAAAAGCATTACCAAGCGCCTGAACTGACATCATTGTGATTATCGTGATGAGAGCCGAGCCTACACCTGCGCAGGAACGGGCAAGAGTTGTGAGCCCCTCTCTCTCCTTGCCGCCCTTTGTGAAGGCAGGGATCATTGACCAGTAGGGAATATCCATCATCGTGTAGGTCACGCCCCAGAGGATATAGGTGACCGCTGCATACGCGACGAGCCCTTTC
>OMRF01000240.1 GCA_900313435.1 uncultured Lachnospiraceae bacterium
GCTCTTTCGCCTGCAGCCTCTGAATTGAAATCAATATCAGAGATCTGAACCGCATTAAGGCCGGAAATATGTCCTTTTCCTATATTCTGGAGATGCCTTCCGTACTCAATATACGCAATCTGATCTGAAGCAGAGTAACCAGCAAATAAGCTGTTATCCACATCATAATCCTGTACTGAAGGAGTAGAACCATCAGTACTTTCAACTGCACATATAAGGTAAAAGTTAGAGCCCGGAGTTAATCCTACGCCATAACCTTCAATTGTCTTTTTATGATTACTGCCGGTAAAAGAATTATCGGAAAGGCTGTCAAGAAGCATATCCCAAGAGGCCGACAGATATTTATTTGTTACGTATCCATCGCCATCATCACCGTCGGATCGTCCGTTATAGTACCCATTTGCATCAGATTCAATAGTTCCCTTTGATAAAAGAGCTTTACCTTCTATCTCAAAAGTCTTGGAAGGTGCTCCTACAAACGTGGAATCCGCATCCTGTATAGTCAGTTTTACTTTCACATTTTCCAAAAACTTTGCAACTTCGTCTTTGGTAAGGTTATTTTCCCATCCGACTGAAACACTGATATGGGCATAAAGATTTTCCGCATTTATTATCTCAACATCCGCAGAAGTATCCCCTATCTGCTTATCCGCCTGCTGCAGATC
This sequence comes from uncultured Lachnospiraceae bacterium, assembly GCA_900313435.1. Classification (GTDB taxonomy): domain Bacteria; phylum Bacillota; class Clostridia; order Lachnospirales; family Lachnospiraceae; genus RUG306. The sequence goes on from OMRF01000240.1 coordinate 666, forward strand.
TGTTAATCCCTCGTCTCCGTACCAGCCGTATTTATTCTTACGTTCTGTAAATGAGTGATTTTTCAGGTCCGCTATCATTGAATCAAGCGCCGTATCTTCATTTATGCCTCTTCCGAATCCTCCAAGGCCGCTGTTTGTCTTATCAGCATATACCACATTTAACACGCGGCAGGTAGATGCCTGATATTCAATCGCCCAGAGATTAGAAAAAACATCTCCGCTAACGGTATCGTCACCCATTATCGAAGTAAAAGCATTGCTGCCCGGAGCATCACTGCTTATATACATTACTTTTTTGCTTGCTTCGATCGTACCTATAGGAAGCCCGTCCGCCACAGAGTCTTCTTTTCCATAAGCATAGAGTTCACTGAGTCTGTCCTGGGCAGCATGAAAAATAGTCTCAGCAGTTTTATCAAGCTGAGTCTGTTTGATATTTCTGTAAATAGAAACCGCACTTGCCCCTGCTATGCCTGACAATATTCCGATAATTGCAATAACGATCAGAACTTCGGCAAGGGTAAAGCCTTTATTTATTTTTTTCCTTGTGCTGCTCCCTGCGCCCCTGGCCATAGTGCTACTCCTTCTGAAAGGTCCGGAAATAAACGCTTTCAGCTTTCTATCTTATTTTGATTCTCTTAATCCTTTTAACTCTTGAAGCGCCCAAAACGTCCTTTACTTCAGGAGTTTCAGTTCCGGAGTCCTCACTCTCCTTTGTATCCTCTTCCTCTTTTGCCTTTTCATCCTCTTCTGTATCCGATTTCCCAATTGATGCTGTATCTTCAGCCGGTAAAGCATCTTCATTTGCCTTATCAGCTTTTTCACTCTCAGTAGATTTCGCATCCTCTGTCTTTACTTCCATGGAAGAATCTTCTGCCGAAGCATCTCCCTCTACTGTCGCCTCTTCCTCCAAAGAATCCTCTTTGGTTTCTTCCTTTTCCTGTTCTTCCACCATAGTCTCTTCTTCGCCTACAGCGCCTTCATCGCCAGGTTCTCCCATATCCTCATAGGTAAAAAAGATAACATCGCCATTTTTTGTTTTTCCCAAAGAGGTCTCTATATCATCAAATCTGGTCAAAAGCTCAGGATCAATGTAAACTACTCCATCAGAGAGATAAACTTCAAGGCCTTCCTCATCTCGATAATTTGTCAGTACTTGATAAAAGCGTGCTGTAAGCTCCATATTTCCATTTATTAAGCTCAGATTATCGCTTATAAGAATTCCGTTTTCATCTATAAAACGAATGTATTCTCCGTCTTCATTTACTGCGTAAAAGCCGGCGAAATATCCTCTTTCTTCATCCCCGGAAAGTTCATTTATCACTTCTTCGGATAGCTTTTCAAAAACAGTGTTTTCCTGATAATCTTCGTATAGAATGCCCTCATCTACATCTGCATAGAGAAAAAGAATTTCCTCTCC
>OMRF01000239.1 GCA_900313435.1 uncultured Lachnospiraceae bacterium
CATCTGGATGGTCTCAAGAAGATCCCTCTGCAGCATCGAAAGCTGGGTGGCGTTCACGTCCATAAAGGTGTAGGACTCAAGGTCAGCGCCAAAGCCCGGACGTAGAAGCCGCTCGTTATGCTGTGTCATCAAAATGATATAAAGCGACTCCCTCACGGAATCAACAAGGACAGAGGTCTTAAACCTCCCTGTCGCCTCATCTATCTCGGGAGGAAACTTCATCCCGATGCCGAGAAAATCGTTGTCTGCCATTTTTGTACCTCGCTTTATCTCCGATCGCACTAAACTCATCTTCGCCCTTTGGGCTCGATCCGTTAAGTGCGCCTGTAGGGATATATGTAAATTCGTTCTGCTCTTCGCTTGAACTCATTAACATATGTCACCCCAGCTTTACAATCTGACCGTTGGCGGTCAGCGTGCCCTGGGAATTGATACTAATGTTCTGTCCGTCGATGTTGATGCTGCCCTGCTTGATCGCGACTCCGGAGCTTGAATTCAGAGTGATCTTTCCCTGGGCGTTCACCGTAAACTTCTTGCAGGCTATAGTCACGCTCCCCTGTCCGTTCATGTCGGAAGCCGTAATTGTGATATTATCTCCGACTATCACCCTCATCTGCTGCGCGGCACGAATAGTGATGGCCTTCTTGTTGGAGTCTATCTGAATATAATTCTCGTTATTCTTATCCTTTAAGGTGATCCGCGCTGTCCCGTTGTCGAGGCAGACCTCACGCTCCTTTTCCGCGGTGTAGATCCTGATCTTGTCCTGGGGAGTAGAAGCTCCACCTTCGGACGGAGCCGCGGTATCGGTGATCTCTATAGTATTCCCGGCGCGGGTCATGATCTGCTTGATCGTATTATCCTTGTTCGCAGATCGCTTCACGAGCGAGGACTTCATGGTAGGGATCGAGCCTATGACATAGGGGCGCTCGATGTTCCCGCCCTCAAAACCGAGTACCACCTCGTCTCCGACCTCGGGAAGGAAGTATTCACCCCAGTTGTTCCCCATGTAAAATGAAATGACACGTGCCCAGAGCAGAGTGTTTGAAGGCGCATCGCGGGTAGGTATGGAAACGCATACCCTTCCGGGAAACTGCATGTCATAATTTTTCGTGACGGTGCCGACAATGAGGCCTTCTACCTTGGTGTCGCCGGTTTCCGTGGTCCGGACCTGCTTTGCGGATATCTCATCTATAACGTCATATAAATCCATGTTATCGAATCCTCTCTGATGATCCGGCTCAAAGTCCTGTTGAAAGGGAAGCCGCTCGTCCCGTCACGCGCGTTATATAGCCGGCCCTGTCCATTATATGGCGTACCCTTGTGATATAGAAGCTGTTGTCAACGTTGGAACCAAGACCTTCAAATTGGATGAATACCGCGGGAGGTATATCGGGAATACCTACGAATTCAGCCTCTATCGTGCCGAACCTGTAGCTCTCCTGATCCGCCACGAAATCCGCTCTCGACGCGGCATCCACAGTATCCCTGATGGAGTGATCCACTACCACCTTCGTCTGGGGTTTGACGATGGTCTTTACGACAGGTCCTCCGGACAGCTTGTTCGTCATCTTTTTCTTTCCGACTATCGATACTCCCTTATCGGGATCCATATTCCTGACCTCAACCGCGCCTACCATCCCGGCTATATCATAAGTCACGGAAAAGGATCTCATGGAATCCTTCGGTGTGAGTTTCATAAAGGGCAATACCACGAGCTTGGCAGGGAAAAAATTAACCTCTCCCGCCACCACAAAGAAATCGTAATTAAACCTCTTTGCGGCTCTTACCACGAATTCGTAGTCGCTCTCGTCATGCATCTCTATTGTCCTGTCAAGGTTCACCGGAAGTGTTGAGGCCGGGACATCCGGCGTCGGGACTATATTATTCGTCGAGGACATGATGTCCTTCGGCGGCACCTGAAGCGACATGTACTGGGGAAGGGCAAAAAGTTCCGAAACCGCGCCGCTGTAGTTTTTTGACATCAGCTGCTTCTGGTAACGGTTTGACATCATTATTCCCTTTACGTCCATGCAGGTGACCTCGCAGTAGGGAATGGCCGTCTCGTCCATGGAATCATAGGCGAACTCGACCTTTGAGATATAGCCCTTGAAGACAGGTCCTGCAGAGCCGTTATAACCGAGGCTTATAGTGACTGCCGACCCCAGCATTATAAAGGGCTTCAAAGCGCTGTACTTGAACTGGCCAAGGTTCGGGTTGTAGCAGTTTGTTATACGGTAGACCGCACTGGATGCCTCATAGCCCGCGGTAAGATCCACGTCAAGATAAGCTACCTGAAGCTTGTCCTTTGAAAGCTGAATGCCTACGCCATTCACTTCTATCTTTACGGCGGGATTTGTAAGCGAGCCGTATTTGTCTACTACCTGTGAAAATTCTATCATGATATAAAGCCTATACCGGAATGTTCAATATGCTTCCAATAGAGTTCTGAGCCTTCGAAAGCCTGGACACAGGGTTTTTGCCGGTTATCGAAAACATCTTCTTATATGCCTTCATCCAGGTCGGGTCAAGAAGCTGTGCGGCCGAATTTGCCTGCGCCGGGTCATTCGGGTTGATCATCAGCATTGAAAAATTAACGATAGCGCGAACAGGCTCACCCGAGGTATTGAACATCGTATATTGAGCTGAAACGTTGTTCACGTCACCCTCATAATGGTTCTCTCCCCAGGAAAAACCGACCCTCTGGCAGTACTCATTTCGTACTGCGGCGAGAAAGGCCGAGACCTCGGTACGTACCTTCGTACCGTTCTTTATGCTCTTTGCCGCCTTGTAAACATCCTGAGAAAGAACAACAGGGTTCAGGTCCGTGATACCTCCTGCTCCTCCCGGCCATGAAAGCGGTGAAAAGCTTCCCACGGGATCCGACTCGTCGAATATGAGCTTGCAGGACATGGTGACATTCGTCTTCATGGCCTGATAGTCAATGGAGCTTGCCTCACCCTCGATATAATTCTGCTGGCGCACGAAACCGCCGCCGCTCCCGGATATCGTGAGTTCTGACGGGTTGAACTGTACGGTAAAGATCTTTGCGTTTCCTCTTGCGGTGTTCGCGGGAGACGGAACCTCCGGCATATTCTCAAGACCGATGCTACTTATCGCCCCTGTCACCTTCGAAGTCGCGTCTGCGACGCTCTGGGTGCCTTCGGCGACATTCTGCATTGCCTGCGTGGCTACGGCATTTGCCATGAGGACGGCCGCGTTCTCTATCCTTCCCTTTGATGAGACGATATCCGCGGATTTGCGAAGCTGTTGAGCCGCGGTCTTCATATATACCGTAACAACAGCCTTTTCAACGAAGCCCAGATTTTGAAGAAGCTTCTTTCCTACACCCATTATCCCTGTCCTTTAAAGTATGGCATTTGAAATACTCGTCATATTGTTCTTAAGCACTGAAGAAATCTTTGATGCACTGGCAGAGGCGGGACTCTTGAAGGTCTCCGCAAAAGCCTCCTGGTACTGCGTCTGGTCATAGGTATTATCTTCATTCTTCTGATAGATCTCTATCTGGACATGCGCCCTTATGGGATTCCCGTCCTTGTTGAACATGGTATAGCGCGCCGTGACTGCGGTAAGCTCGCCCCTGAAACTCATTCCGCCCCAGTAGAATATGACCTGCCGTGTCATTGATGAAAAGAGGCAGGCTATGATGGCATTCACGTGCTCTGATACTGAATAACCGCCTCTCATCTGTACCGCGGTATCTATGCCAAGAGACAAGATATGATCCGGAGTGATCCCCTGGTCAGTGATCCCGAAGGCATCATCCTTGTTCATCGCGTCAAATATGAGTTCACAGCCCATCGTCACGGATGAAGGAGCCTTTGTGGTACTGACCTGACGCGCCTGCCCTCCGAGCCCGCCGTCAGAGACATCGTAGGAATAACCCTCCTGTGACGTGAAGTAGAGAGAGGAGGGATTGTATTGTACCTCCATCGCACAGTAATTGTTGGTCTTTATGGCCTCCATCATCAGATCTTCTGCGGCCTTCCCGCCCTTGGCTGCCACGTACATCTGCTTCTGGACAAGGTCTGCATTCTTCAGCATCATTTTGTCCATCGCTTCAGTCGCGGATTTTCCCCCGACAGGGGGTATCAGTGACGCATTCGCGTAAAGCTCCATATACTCGGCGCTGGGCGCGCAGAGCAAAGCCTTCGGTATGTTTCCAAGCGCTGATTGCGCCATTGCGGCTACGCCCATTTTTTACAATCCTCTCCTTGATCTGTCACTCTGAAGCTTCTTTGCAAGCTTTCCTATCACCTGTTCAGATATCTGAGACATCTGACTCTTTACACCACGGCTTATCATGGCTTCTATCTCAGCGTCCGTGCGCTGACGCTGCTTCATGAAGTCAGCTCCGACCTCCTCGATCCTCTTTTCGTTCTTTTTCTCATTTGAGATAATGCTGACAGTGTCTGACTCTGTCTCTTTCTTTTCCGTCTTCGTAGAACGCCTTATCTCCTCAAGGGACTCCCTTATCTCTTCTTCGGAAAGGTTATTCTCAAGTTTGTGGATAAGATCGACCTTCTTATTTTCTGCCTCTTCACGGAAAATTGCGCCCCTTTGTCCTTCACCTGAGTAAGAGCTCTTAACTAACTTTCTTGCTGCTCTTTCGCCAGCCTTTGAAGCCTCCTCCTCTACATCGGCTTCCTCGCGATAGACGGTCTCAACCCGCCTGATATCGGAGATCAAAGACTGGATCGCATTCGCCTTTTGGACAGCGTCCGAAGGGACCTCGTTCCTCTCATTGTAGCGCTCCATGAGCTCATATACATTGATATCGCCTTCGGGAAATTCCATCAGAGTATCCCTTACGGCTTCCACCATCAGATCCCTCTCGATCGGAATATCCCTGCCCTCCGTGAATGTTTCGGGGCGGTAATTCCTGTCGGAAAGCGCCTTCATTGCCTCCTGTTTCGTAAGGGTACGGCCGTCCAATGAATCTCTCTTAGCTCTTCTCTTAAGCTCCGAAAAGATCTCCGTGTAGCGGTCCCGGGCCCTGATATTTCTCTCGTTTATCTCTGAAAGCTCACGCTCCAGTTCCTGAGTGCTTATAGTCTCCCGCTCAGTGCTTTCTTCGATCCTCTCGGTATCGCTTATGGTCTCCTCTGCGGTCTGAAGCGTCAACGCTGTCAGCGCCTCATTTTCTTCTATCCTCTGATCATTAAGAGCGTTAATATTCCGGATGCTTTCGGTGGTACCGTAGAGATTTTCAATGGTCTTTTGAAGGGAAAGAAGGTATTCCTCCCTTTCCTCATTGTTCTCCTCAGCGCTCGTAAAGATCGTAAGTGCGCTTTCGAATTCATCCTTCGCACTCTCCAGTATGTCATGGTAATCATAGAACCTGCTGCCCTCAAAGCGGTAAGAGATCCGTGACAGGATATTGTCACCCAGCCGGTAGAAGTTTTTGGAGAAATCAAAAACCTTCCCTTCCCTGTACTCGCTCTTGTCAAAGACCGCGTGATAGAGGTTCTTCACCATCTCAAGGAGGACGCTGGCAGAAAGTGCGCGGGTTACGGCGATATCCGTGATCTCCTCGGAAGGACCATTTACCTCCTCTATATACTCCTCGCTCCTGTATGTGAGGGGGAGCCTTTCTCCCGAAAGATCCTCACGGAGTGAATTCAAAAGAACCTTTTTTGTGAGGAAATTCTGCTCGGAATTCAGGACAAGACCTTCGGAGATCGTGTTGTTCATCGTGATGTCACTGAAGTTCCGGACTATCTGGTATATGGCCGCCGTCTTCAGGCGATCCATGATACTTGTATAAAAAGCCTTTGACCTTTCTTCTCTCTCTGTTTCAAGAGTTCTCGTCTCTTCACCCGAATGAAGCGCGATATTTTCTATCCTGTTCACACTTTGGGCAAGCTCCGAAAAATAATCATTCGTGAGCTTTGCGGTCTCTATGGTATCGAATTCGAGATTTGAGACCCTCTTCATGAAGCTTTTCACATCAGTCACGCCAAGCTTGGTAAGGACGTTTGTGATGAATATCCTGTCCTGATAAGTAAGACCGTAGTCAGCGTCCACCACTATCCTGTTCATGAGATTATTCACGATGTCGATCTTTTGGGACTGGCCTTCAAATACGGCACTTGAGTTCAGCACATTTACATCGCCGCCCTCTTCTATGAATATCTCGGGAGGAGAGGTCACCATATGGAGAAGATCCTCGGCCTCGATCTTTGTCCCCATTACGGAATAATTCGCTTCTATCCTTTCGGCAAAGCCCTCGAAGTGCCCGGTAAAAGTTTTGTTCGTCTTAAGCTCTATGGGACCTTTGATCGTAAGCATCTAAAAGCCTCTCATTATCTTTTGTTGAGATAAGTCGCAGCATCAATGTGACTCATGGTGCTTGGATCTCCCTCAGTATAGCGGATACTCTTTGCCTTCGGTGCCGAAGCGGAGCCTTCAGCGGCAAACCCCGTGGTCCCCATCGTTTCTTTTGAAAAGGCCTTGGGATCAAAGGCAGAGCCTCCTTTTGTATCGTACCTTCCGCGGTTCATGGTTTTGCCTTCCGGCGTTTTAGTCATAATATCGCTGACCCTGCTGGCGTAATGCGTATCGGTCTTCTCGTCATAAAGATGGCGCTCGGCCCTTTCGCCATCTGCCGCGGGGGTAGAGGCATACCTCAACTTCCCATTTCTCATGATCTGCTCTGTGAAGCCTTCGATCGAGAATTTACCGCCTGCTTCCGTGTCGTATCTGCCCTTGTTCATGGCTTCGCCCTTCGGCGTTTTATTTATATAATCGGTAGGCCTGTGGGCGTAATGCGTATCGGTCTTCTCGTCATAAATATGGCGCGGAGCTCTTTCGCTATCTTTCGGCGAAAGAGAGGCATACTTCGCGGTTCGCATGATCTCCTTTGTAAAGTCTTTGGGTGAGAAGGTCCCTCCCGCTCCCGCGTCGTATCTGCCCCTGTTCATTTCTTTGGCCTCCGGCTCATCAGCCCAATAATCGGCGGGCCTGTTGGCGTAATGCGTATCGGTCTCCGCGTCATAAATATGACGCTCGGCCATTACATCATCGTTTGGCGGAGTAAGGGCGAACTTTGCAGTGTTCATGGCATCTTTGGTAAAGTTCTTGGGATCAAACGTGCTGCCTGACGCTACATCATAGCGGCCGCGGTTTAAGTTGTCGTTTGCGGAATCAGCTTTACCATCCTTGTTTTTGTATATGGTCGTTCCGGCAATATCCCCGGGAACGCGGCGTGCGTAGTGCTTTCCGTCGCTCTTGGGCATGTAAAGGTTTGTTTTCGTGTCGAGTTCAAGGTCCTCCTCGTAGGTAGTCTGCTTTCCGCCAAGATCGTAGATGGAGGGATTCGTTACGATAACGCATTCCTTATAGGATATCTTCGTGGTCTCCACATAAAGCCCGCTCTGTTCCGCATTCAACTCTCCGTAGGTCTTTTCCATGATCGTACAGCCCGTAAAGGTGTACATACGAAGAAATGTGGTAGTGTCGTTTGACCTGTAGGCCGCGCCCCCGAAAACGAGAAGACAGATGGGAAGTATGGGTTCAGCTCCAAGGGGGAGTGGATCCCAGTAGTCAACACCCACGTAGCGATCCACCTCAAAGGTAAAGGGCTGGCTTATGGGCTTCCTCCTCATATGGACATAGTCATTCAGCCCGCCCTCCTGGATATATTCAAATTCATTTGCCTTGGTAAAGGCTCTGACCGCCTTGCAGGGAAGGTCAAAAAGCGCCTCAACACGCAGCATGAAATTGAAATTCGGGGTGGGATGAAGTCCCAGGTTTTTTACAAGGATATTGTCTGCAGCCATGTACTATCTCTCCGGATCACAGATGCTTGTAGGCATCCTTTGTCTGATACATTTCGGTAATACTCTTTTCGGAATGCTTGGGTCTGTCGGGACTTAAGCTCTTGTTTATATTTGATATCTCTTCACACCATCTCCGGCGCGTCACATGCTCCATTGAAAGCACCTCGTCCTCACTCCAGTGAAAATAATATGAGATAAAGGACATCTCGCGGAAGAGCTCATCCTCGGGATAAAGCTTTAAGCCCCTTCGGTAAAATTTAGCGGAACCTCGAATATCCTGCCGCATTCGGGACAGGTGACCTCCATTACCGGCGGCTCTATATCGTTTATCTTCTGGTACATATCCTGAAGAAAGGCAAGATCTGCGGTGAACAGCTTTTCTATAAGAGTCGCCGTTACCGCGGGAACTCCCTCGATCTCCGTGACCACCTTTGAAAGGACCACTATGGTGAGATATGAGGGGTTTGAAAGAACCCTCGGATCCCTTGTCGCGCTGATCTCATCGCCTGCTGTAGCAAGACGCATCTTCCCCCTTCTGTGAAGCTCACCGCTTGAGTCCATGTAGCCCTTCGGGAGAGTGAAATCGTAAAGTGTTTCCATAAAAGCTTTCCTTCCTTTTTCTTCTCTGGTAATGAAATCTCGCAAAGGTGCGGGGCCATAAAGACCCTGCACCCCTGTGAAATCTCACTTCTTTCGCTTGCTGATCAGTTAGGTATTACAAGCTCCTCATACGCAAGCTCAACTGTCTCGATCGCAACCTCGGAGGTCTTCGCGTCAAGATCCGGTCCTGAATACTTTGCTACCCAGGCATTTGAGAGGATCCATGTACGGGTTCCCTGAACGGAATCAACCGCTGACTTGGGAGCACCGGCATTGGTATCGATAAGCTCTATCGTAACCTGATGCCTCGGCATCTCACCTCTGATCTCGGATACGCACTCCTGGATCCATGTCTTGAAGGGAGAATCGAGGATGTAGCCCATCTTCAGGGTGATATTACCATGCTTTACAAGTCCGGGGATCTTTACGGGAGCAAGGGATCCTGAATTTCCCTGACGGAACTCGACAACATCAACCGATGCATCGATCCCTGTTACTTCCGAGAATGCCGCTGTGCCGCTGATCCCATCCACAACGACGAGGAAGTTCATTTTTGTCAACGGGTAAGCCGAGTTTGCCCCGTTATCATATGTAGTTGCTGTAGCCATTTATTTTCTTCCTTTCTGTGCCAGATTATAAACTATCTCTTTTCAGCGTCACTCCATTATTCGGAAGCTTCTGCGGATCCTCCGCCGGCCTCGGCGGTATGCTGGGTCACGCGGAAGATAACGAATTCCGCAGGACGTGAAGGAGCTATTCCGACATTGCATATGAGCCTTCCGTTCATGATGTCGTCACGCGTCATGGTAGACGGTCCGATCTCTACGAAGTAGCC
>OMRF01000235.1 GCA_900313435.1 uncultured Lachnospiraceae bacterium
CTCCCACGATCAAAAGCATCACGCCAAACAGTAATGATCCGGCGAAACTCATGGTTGTGATCTCCTCCGTAGTAGGGCCTGACGGCGGAGACTTTGTTACCGTCGTCATGAAAGATCAGAACGGAGATGCACTTTCATCAAAGGATTCATTCCGCGAGGGAACAGAGCAGACTCTTTCTTTTTCACCAAAGACCAGTGGAACTTTTTCCTTCACTCCAATCCTCTCCCGGAAAGGCGAGGAGGACAAGGTCGGGAGCAGCAGCACTTCCGATTTTACGGTTTATCTTGAAAAACCTGTAATAGAGTCTGTCACAAACGAAAAAAAGGGAGAGGCCGTTGTCTCGTTTCGTCCGGTGCCAAACTGTGAGGAATATACAGTCTATACGGAGCCTAGATCAGATACCGCCGTCATCAAGCCAGAAGTGAAAGACAGCTCTGAAGAAGATAAGGACACCCTTTTGTCAGCGACTCTCAAAAACCTTACGACGGGAGATTATGATTTCTACGTATCTGTCAAAAGAGGAGATTCTGTTGAATTCTCAGACCCTGTTTCCAAAAAGATCAATGGCTTCGTAGAGGGGGCAACCTTTGTCACACCTGTTTTCGAGCCGGACTCTTCTCCCTATTCGGTAAAAAGCGACTATGTCCTTTCCTTCAGTTCAAACCTTTCCGGAACCGTCAATATCAAAAACGAAGACGGAACTGTTCTGGCGAAGGATAAGAAGGTCGAGGAATACTCTGACATCTCGTTTTCTCTTCAGCTCAAAGAGGGTGAAAACCGCTTTTCATATTCGGCTGTACCGGATAAGGACTTTCATCCCCGCGGAGATGAAAAAGCTTTTCTTGAAAGCTATGAAGAGATAAGCGGATCGTTTACGGTTTCATTTAACAGTCTTTCGGGATCGATCTATGCTGCACCGAACGGAAATGCGACCGGGAAAGGGACAAAGGATTCCCCCCTTGATATCTTCACGGCTCTGACCCTTCCCTCTCCCGGACAGAATGTAGTACTCCTTGGGGGAACCTATGATATGTCAAAGGGTGCTTTGATGTATGACAAGACAGGAAAAAAGAATCTGACCAGAAAGGTCACTATATATTCCGGTATCGATGGAAGCAGTGACTCTCCGATATCTCTTACGACAGAAAACGGCAGAGCCGTACTTGATTTTGGTTCTTCCGACAAAGAAGAGACCGCAGGGATAGAGTTTGCAGGCGACTATTGGCTTGTCAGCGGAATAGACATCACAAATACGGCTTCGGATGTGACGGGTCTTCTTATCACGGGAAGCAACAATGTCTTCACTGATGTAAGAGCCTTCTCAAACGGCGGGACCGGCATTATGATAAGAGGCTCCCTCTTCCAAAAAGAAAAAGACGACCTTCCTCATGACAATCTAATAAAAAACTGCGTCTCCGTGAACAATTCAAACGAAGATCATACAGCCGCGGACGGTTTTTGTACCAGGGGCTTTCTTGGAGGTAATAATGTCTTTGACGGCTGCATGGCTTATAGCAACGCAGAAAGCGGCTTCAACATCATCGCGGCAGAGGACGCAAAAGAGATGGAAAAAGTCACTATCCAAAATTCCGTCTCGTTTTCAAACGGTTATCTTTCGGACGGACAGGAATCAAACGGAGAAGGAAACGGCTTCAAGCTCGGAAGCTTAGGTCTTCCGGGAGCCCACAGTCTGATAAACTGCGCCGCCTGGAAAAACAAAGGGAGCGGTATCACGAATGGTCTTACACGCGACATTAGGATCTTTTCCTGTACCTTGTTCAACAACAAGGGTTCAAATCTCCTCCTTACGACGGGTTCCACCTTCATGAACACAGACTTTCTGATAGACGGGCTTATGAGCATAAAGACTTCTGGAGAAGATGATGTCCTCTGGGCAGAGGGCGATCAGGATATGGAAAAGATCTACAGCAACACCAATTTCTATTTTGATGGTACCACTAAGAATCTTTCGGAGCTCACTGTCGCAGCGGATTGGTTCAATTCCCTGACTGATCCGAACGCCGGCTCAAAGGAAAAGATCCTTACTTTGGCAGAAAGACTAAGGGATGAGACCGGCTCCATAAACCTTTCAGATTATCTCCTCCTCTCCGACAAGGGAAAAACCTCTCTTCAGTCGTCCGGACTTAAGGAAGAAAATATCGGCGCGCACTTTTCCGGTAATTACGAGGTCTTTTCAAACGGTGTGGGAGTGAACCGCCTCTACAATCCAAATTCCGGTGAACACTTCTTCACTACAAGCCTCTCCGAAGCAAAATACTTATCCTACGTTGGCTGGAATCCCGAAGGCTGCGAATGGAAAGCTCCAAACACCGGTCTTCCCGTATACAGGGTCTATAATCCGAATGCCGGAGATCACCACTACACTTCGGACAGAGCTGAGGTAGAGACGCTAATAAAGGCCGGCTGGAATGACGAAGGCGTTGCCTTCTATTATGACAAAAACGCACAGAGCCCTCTTTACAGGGTTTATAATCCAAATGCCATAAGCGGGGCACATCACTTCACAGCAGACAAGGCTGAATATGACTATCTGGTGTCAGTAGGCTGGAGCGGAGAAGGTATAGCCTGGACAGTGGAGCATAACTGACCCTTAGAACTCACTCCGAAGCGACGTGTGGCAATTCATTTTTCAATCAGGCGTCGTTCGTATGCGGGTCAGTTATGCTCCGCTTTCAGATAGAGCGTCTTCTATTGATTTAAGGAACTCGTCATATTCCTCAAAGGCCAAAAGGTCGGGATTGTCTTTCTTTATGGCATCGGTAGAGCGGAAAAGGAAGCCCTTTTTGGATGCCCTTATCATCTCAAGGTCATTGAAGGAATCCCCGGCTGCTATGGTTTCAAAGCCTATGGACTGAAGAGCCTTGACCGTAGTAAGCTTTGACTTTTCACATCTCATCTTAAAGCCTGTGATCTCTCCGCTTTCCGAAACTTCAAGGGTATTGCAGAATATGGTGGGCCATCCCAGCTTTTTCATGAGGGGACCCGCAAACTGCTCAAAGGTGTCGGAAAGGATCAGCACCTGGGTCTTCTCACGGAGACTGTCGAGGAAAGCCTTCGCGCCGGGAAGCGGGTCTATGCGAGCTATGGTATCCTGGATCTTCTGAAGGGTAAGGCCGTGCTCCTTTAATATCTTCAAGCGGAAGTTCATAAGCTGATTATAAGCGGGCTCGTCCCTTGTGGTCCTTGAAAGCTCCGGTATACCCGACTCCTCCGAAAAGGCTATCCATATCTCGGGCACCA
>OMRF01000234.1 GCA_900313435.1 uncultured Lachnospiraceae bacterium
AGGTTCAATGGAACCAGTCGCACTTCAAGTATTACAGGGTCTTCACGCATCTTCTCGAGATGTATTCTTTCTGAGGGATTTGTAGAGTGGAGCGATCTTTATGGACAGATTCCTTTCGCTGAGTGATTATATCGTCACTCAGATATCTCCGATAGGAGAGGTCATCGTATTGACCATCTCCCTCCTGATATTTGTGCTCATCTATCTGACCAGGATCATCAGGGAGGCGGGCGCTGTTCTGGTGAGGCGGATGGTGATGATGTGCTTCTTCGCTTCCATTGTCAGGCTGGTCGAATACGTCGTGATGACCGGCGGCACCGTCTCGAGAGCACTTGTCTATACCCTGAGGTGTGGCTATTACGGTCTCGTCCTGAGTGTCGTCTTCTTATTTGCGGCATACATTCAGAGTGTTCTTAACAGAGGGAAAAAGGAAAGAAAGAGGGTCCTTTACATTTCCGGGATCACCGGTCTCATCGCGATAGCGTTTGATATTATCCTGTCAATTTCCGGGGCTAACTTTTATCTGCTCTCCGACGGAAGGGTCAACAGTGTCACGGGAAACCCCCTGATAGTCTACATCCTTTTCATGTATATCGTGGTCGTGGTGTCAGTCATAAGGACAGGTCGAAGGGTGTCAAACAGAGTAAGAGGAGGTATCATCTCATCCGCAATCCTCTCATCTGCGCTGATATTCGTCCAGAATATGTTTAACAACCAGTACTGGCTGACCTTTGCCGTACTGCTTCCGATCATATCGGGCATCTTCATTTTTAATACCGGCTCCTATGACTCCTTATCAAGTACGATGGTTCCCGAGATCCTGATCTCGGAACTTGATAAGGCACTGAAGAACGGTAAGAAAAAACATATGATGCTCATTGATGTAAGGGATCTTGAGGATCATCTAAAAAACGATCCGGAGTTCATTGATTCTTACAGAGGCTTCCTGAATGATATCGTAAGTCAAGGCCTCGTCTGCAGGATGTGGAACACAGGCATAGTGATATTGTATGACGGCCCCATGGATGCGGAAAAGATGGAAGTGGAGGAAGAGGTTATATGCCGGCGGCTCGACGGCCTTAAGGTAGGCTACAAGATCCTGTGCGTGGAAACAGACGAGCGGGTGACGAAGGCGGCGGAGTATATCGATCTTCTTGCCGGCATCAGAAAAAAGATGCCCTCCGGGAGCTGCAAGATAGTTGGTAACAAGGATTTTGAGCTGTTCTCGACGAACAGATATATATTGTCAGAGCTCATAGACATCTATTCAAAACGCGACCTTGATGATGAAAGGGTGCTGGCATTCTGTCAGCCGGTACTCAATCTTAAGACCGGAAAGTATGACACGGCAGAAGCCCTGATGAGGCTTTCACTGGAAAAGACCGGGATGGTCTATCCCGACCAGTTCATACCGCTCGCCGAGGAATATCAGACGATCCATGTGATGACGCTCATCATACTGAACAAGACCTGCGCCTTTATCAGGAAGGCTTTGTCCGAAGGGCACGACATAAAGAGGATCTCGGTCAATTTCTCCATGCTGGATCTCAAGGAGGAGTCCTTCTGTAAGGAAGTCCTTGACATCATAGAAAAAAATAACATCTCGCCGGAAAAGATCGCCATCGAGGTCACGGAATCCCTTACATCAAGTGATCTTGAGGAGATCAAGCCGAAGGTCATCATGCTACACGAGAGAGGCATCACCTTCTATCTCGATGACTTCGGGACGGGCTATTCAAACTTTGACAGGATAATGGAGCTTCCTTTCCAGATCATCAAGTTTGACAGAAGTCTCGTGATCCAGTCTGCGAAGAACGACGAGAGCAGGTATATGGTAGGTTCCTTTGCGAAGATGTTCAGACACCTTGATTACAACATCCTTTTCGAAGGTGTCGAGAACGAGGAGGATGAGAAGAACTGCAGGGAGATGGACGCGCAGTACCTTCAGGGCTACAAGTACTCAAAGCCCATACCGATCTACGATCTCGAGAGATTCGTATCCTGAGAGAGTACTATCCGGCGTATCTCGCCTTGAAAATAAAGAGAACCAAAGGAGCAGATCAGGTCTTCCCGGTCTGCTTTTTTTAGTGCCAGATCTATCGCTTCCGAAACACTGCTGCAGGGGGTGGCAAGGTCTTCCAGTCCTGCTTTTTTGTTGATGAGGGCTGCGAGTTCCACGGCATCAAGTGCTCTTTCGCTTTTCGGAGTAACGGTGAAAAAGCATTTCGCCAAAGGAAGCATGATCTTATACATCCTTTCATAATCCTTGTCCTTAAGCACGCCGGAAATGAAGATCACTTTTTTTCCGGGGAAGTATGTAGTAAGGCTTTCGTACAGCACCTTCGCTCCTTCTATGTTGTGACCTCCGTCACAGAAGAACAGGGGGTCTCTTCGAAGGAGTTCAAACCGCGCTTCCCACCTTGTATCTTCGATCCCGCGCCTTATGGCATCATCCGGGATCGAAAGAAGTCTCGCCGCCGACACTGCAGTTGCTGCGTTCTGAAGTTGATAGGTTCCAAGGAGAGAAGTCTTTAAGGAAAGACCATCGACTGAAAAGCTCTGGCCCGAAAGATCTCTTGAGATAAGGAACGGTGTTTTGACCTCATGAAATTTTGCGTTAAGAAGAGAGGCCTTTCTTTTGAAGACATCGGTCACCGCATCCTCTGACTGCTTTTGTACAAGGACAGGGCAGTTCTCTTTGATTATCCCTGCCTTTTCGGCAGCAATATCCGAAAGCGTATTTCCGAGGAAAGCCGTGTGGTCAAAGCTTATGGAGGTGATGATCGAAAGAAGGGGTTTCTTGATGACGTTTGTCGAATCAAGCCTTCCGCCCATTCCGGTCTCAAGCACCATGATGTCACAGCCTTTTCTGTAAAAAAAGAGAAAGGCGGCGGCTGTCACTATCTCAAACTCCGTGGGATGCTCGGCTCCTGCTTTTTCCATTTCATCGCAGACTGCCTTTACGTCGGAAAAGACTTCTGCCGCCTCATCATCCGTGATCGGAACGTTGTCGATCCTTATCCTTTCGTTTTCAGAGCCAATGGCGGGCGAAGTAAAAAGACCTGTCTTTTTTCCGGCCGCCATGAGGATGGAGGAAAGATACGCCGAGACTGAACCCTTTCCGTTCGTTCCCGCAATGTGGATCGCGGGTATGAGATCATGTACGTTTGAAAGGCGCTCCATCAGCTCCATGATCCGCGACAGCCCGAGTCTTGAACCGCGAGCTCTTGTCTCGTCTATGAATGAAAGCATTTCTTCTTTTGTCATATATCGATCATCTCCTTGAAATGATAGTTCACCGACAATTATACATTTTTTGTGCTATAATCGAAAAGTTACTTTTACACCGTAAAAAAAGAGATCATTATGAAAAAATCCGCCGGACTTTTTACAAAACAAAATCTCATAGCCTTCATCATGCTTACGGCAGGAGCTGTCATAGCAGCCTTTTCCGTGGAGGAATTCCTTGTTCCCAGTCAGATCTTCGACGGTGGTGTCACCGGTATCTCAATGATAGTCGGGAATTTCGTGAATATCCCACTGGGCGCGATAATCGTCGTCATAAATCTGCCTTTTATGATCTTCGGCCTTGTCAAGCTCGGGAAGGGCTTTATACTGCGAGCTCTTTACGCGATCATCGTTTTTTCCGTATTCACCTCGGTATTTGAGCATATGAAGAATGCGACCTATGACGCATTCCTCGGGACGATCTTCGGGGGCGTGATCCTCGGCGTCGGTGTGGGATTGGTCTTCAGGGGAGGCGGTGTTTTAGACGGGACAGAGGTTGTAGCGACCTATCTTTCGAGAAAGACCTCCTGGTCCACCGCCAAGATAGTGCTCATCATGAATGTTGCCATATACCTTATAGCGGGGATCGTCTTTGGTCTTGACAGGGGCATGTATTCACTGGTGATGTATTTCATTACCTCCCGCGTCATTGATATAGTTGAGATAGGGCGGGATAATACGAAGTCCGTAATGATAGTGTCAGACGACGGCAAGGAGATAGCAAAGCTGATCTACGAAAGATTAGGGCGTACCGTTACCCTTCTCAAAGGCAAGGGACTTGTCAGCCGGGAGGAGAAGGATGTGCTCTATTGTGTTATCACGAGGGCAGAGATGTTCGAACTTCGAAAGCTTTTGGAAGAGGTTCCCGGCAGCAGTTTTACAACTATATCCGATGTTTCCGAGATACTTGGAAATCATATCAAGTCAAATTCTGAAAGGAAGGAATGATGTTCAGAGGTTTTGTCTGCATACTGTTCCTGTGCCTTCTCTTTGTTCTGATCCCGTTTGTTCTGCTTTTTGGCGCGCTTTCAGGGCTTAAGGGCAAGGAGGCGGGAAGGCGATTCTACAGAGGCTTTGTCAGGCGGTCGCTTAAGGTAATAGCAAAGATAAGCGGCGCGAAGCTTACCGTCACCGGGGCAGAGAACTTTAAGGACGGGGATTCTTTTCTCTTTGCGGGAAATCACCAGAGTTATTTTGACATAGTTCTCGCATACAGTTTTCTTCCCGAGCCCACATACTTTGTCGTGAAGGATGAGTTCAAAAAGATCCCCGTGCTGGGATTTTTTGCGAAGCGGATAGGCTGCCTTTTCATAGACCGCGAGGATCCGAGAAAGGCGATGTCAACAATAGTTGAGGCCACGGAAATACTCAAGGAGAAAAGAGGTTCTGTCTTCATATATCCCGAGGGGACAAGGAGCAAGGACGGACAGGTTCATGAGTTTCATTCCGGGTCATTCAGGGCAGCGATAAAAAGCGATACGCCGATCATACCTGTCGCGGCAAAAGGGACGAGAGATGTCTGGGAAGAGCATCCTGCAAGGCTTTGTGCAGCTCCTGTCAGGATATCCTTCCTATCTCCGGTGCTTCCCGGGGATCTTTCCCCTGATGAAAAGAAGCATATAGGAGAACATGTAAGGCTGATGATCGAAGAGGCAAGAGGATAATGAAAAAAGCCATGTCCGGCGAGGCCGGAAGAAAATACATCAAGGTAAGAGGCGCCAGCGAGCACAATCTGAAGTCGGTTAATATCGACATACCACGGGACAGTCTCGTAGTTCTTACGGGGCTTTCAGGCAGCGGGAAATCCTCCCTTGCCTTTGATACCATATTCGCCGAGGGACAGCGCCGTTATATGCAGAGCCTTTCCTCGTATGCCCGGCAGTTCCTCGGACAGATGGAAAAGCCCGACGTAGACTCCATAGAGGGTATGCCTCCGGCTATCTCCATTGACCAGAAATCCACCAACAGGAATCCGAGATCGACAGTCGGAACGGTGACTGAGATATATGATTATTTCAGACTTCTTTTTGCCAGGGTGGGGATTCCTCATTGCCCCAACTGCGGACGCGAGATAAAGAGGCAGTCTGTTGATGAGATGGTGGATACGATCATGGCGCTTCCCGAAAAGACGAAGTTCCAGGTCCTCTCTCCCGTTGTCAGAGGCAGGAAGGGTGCGCAGGAGAAGCTTTTCCAGAGGGCGAAGCGATCGGGCTATGTCCGCGTCATAGTTGACGGCAATATGTATGAGCTTGAAGAGGAGATCCAGCTCGACAAGAACCAGAAGCACAATATCGAGATAGTCATAGACCGGCTTCAGGTGAAGGAGGGTATCGAGCGGAGGCTCACGGATTCCATAGAAAATGCGCTGAAGCTTTCGGAAGGTCTTCTCATAATCGATGTCATCGGAAGTGGGAGGATCAATTTTTCCGAAAGTTTTTCCTGTCCCGACTGCGGGATATCCATAGATGAGATAGAGCCCAGGAGTTTCTCCTTCAACAATCCCTTCGGTGCCTGTCCCGAATGCGCAGGACTTGGATATCATATGGAATTCGACGAGAGGCTCATGATACCTGATCCTGATCTTTCACTCAATGAAAACGCGATCCAGGTTCCTGGCTGGCAGTCATCCTCAAAAGAGACTTCCTACGCTCACGCAGTACTTGTCGCGCTTTCAAAGGCCTACAGATTTTCACTCGATACCCCTTACAATAAGCTGCCGGAAAAGATCAGGTACATGCTGATCCATGGCTTCGACCGCGTAGTGAAGGTTCCCTACAAGGGGAAGTTCGGGGAGGGTGTATATGATGTCCAATTTGAAGGTCTGATAGAGAATTCCCGCAGGAGATACAGGGAGACGGGGTCAGAGCTTTCAAAGCAGTCCTATGAGGAATACATGGAGATCACTCCCTGTACGAAGTGTAAAGGAATGCGCCTTCGTCCGGAGGCCCTCGCTGTCACCGTAGCAGACAAGAACATACACGAGATCACGATGATGCCCATAGAAAAGCTCAAGGTCTTTCTTGATGAGATGAAGCTCTCAGAACGACAGGAATATATCGGAAGGCTGATCCTGAG
>OMRF01000233.1 GCA_900313435.1 uncultured Lachnospiraceae bacterium
CACTTCCCATGACGGCGACAACTTCATTTTCGGGAAGGAGCTTCTCGACCGGTATAACAGGGGAATCAAGCTCAGCCCCGTTTAATGTGAGCTTCACAATGCCCTTTGAAACGTGTGAGGGGTTTTCCACCTTGATATTAAGCTTCTTCCCGCGGAAGACCCTTTCCACGGAAAAACCGTCCCATTCCGAGGGAATGCAGGGGTCTATCAGCATGCCATCGTACTGCGGCCTGATGCCGAGGACGTACTGTGTCAGGGAATAATAAGTCCAGGCAACGGCACCGGAAAGCCAGCTGGTGCGGCAGTTTCCGGGGCGGGGTGATTCATCGGAGTAGGTGGTCTGTCCCTGAACATAGGGCTCTGACTGCCTGATCTCGGCAAGGTCGTTGTAGGTTGCAGGGAGAGCGGCTTTCATATATTCATAGGCTCTGTCGCCGTTTCCGTTAATGACTTCCGCCATCACGCCCCAGCCCTGGGTATGATTGAAGATACCCGCGTTTTCCTTGATCCCGGCGGGATATACGACAGCGTCCATGACCTCGCGTTTCGTCTTCTTAAAGCCGGGTGCGCAGAGCTTGAGACCGTACTGTGTAAACAGCATTTCATATGTGCTGTCAAGACAGCTCTTTTCCTGTTCAGGTGTACAAGCGCCGGACATTACAGCCCAGACCTGGGAGTTGAGATAGATCTTTCCTTCATCAAGGGCGTCGGAGCCAAAGCGCGTTCCGTCCTCGGAGATCGCCCAAAGCCACCATTTTCCGTCCCATGCGGTTTTTTGAATGGCGTCATAGAGCTTCTTTCTTTCAGCCTCCGCAAAGGCTTTTTCCTTTTCATCCTTAAGGAGGTCAGCGATCACGGCATAGGTCTGAAGCGCTCCGTAGAGCTGGAAGGTCACCATGATGCTCTCGCCCTGATAGCCGGTCTTAAGGCAGTCGTTCCAGTCGGCTGAAAGCCCTGCAGGCAGATCATCCTTTCCTTCACGCTCTATATTGAAGAGGAGAGCCTTCTTTAAGTGCATGAATACAGTGTCTTCTCCTTTGTCAGCATAGGGTACGGTCTCATTGAAAAAGTCAATGTCGCCTGTTTCCGCCACATATGCGGGAATCGCGTTGAAAAACCAGAGGCAGTCATCGGAGCGGTATTCCTCCTTCTTCGGAGGTTCCATATGACCCGGATCGTGACCAAGCTTGATGAGTGGCATGGCACCGCCTGTGCTGACCTGTCCTGTGAGCATTGTGACAAGCCGCTCCTTTGAGGTTTCGGGGATGGCGGCATTTACGCCGAGGGTATCCTGAACCGAATCCCTGAAGCCAAGTCCGTCCCGCTCACCGTTGTAAACAAGGGAGGCAGCACGGGACCATGAAAATGTGATCAGGTTGTTGTAAAGCCCCCAGACATTTGCGGTATGATCCACGTTCTGATCGGGAGTCGTTGCTTTAAAGCTGTTGAGTAAGCCGTGCCAGTGATCCTTTAATTTCTTCAGCTCAAGCTCTTCACGATCGATTGAGCCGTATTCCTGCATTGTCTTTTTTCCTACTGTTTCTCCCGCGCCGATACCGAGGAGTATGAGGAGCGTTTTTGTCTCTCCGGGAGCAAGGGTAAAGTCTCCCTGGATACTGCCGCAGGCAGAGTCTCCAAAGGCTTCGGAGTCGGAGCACTGTCCTTCGATGACGGCCCTCGGCTCCTTGTAGGATCCATAAGTTCCTATGAAGGCTTCACGGGAGGTGTCAAAGTGTGACATTTTTACATCGCCCGAAAGTCCCATCCACTCTACCATGACTCCGGAATCGCCGCCGGGGTCCGCGTTGGGGTTCTGCTTGCAGATATTGTCGGAGATCGAGTAGGAGAGGAGATTTTCCGTTTCCTTTTTTCCCTGCACTATGAATAATGAATACTGCAGGTTCACAAGATCCTGGGTGGTGTTCCACTGGCTTGAAAATTCACAGTAGGAGAAGGCGGAAAGCTTCCTTTCCCGGTCGGAATCGTTTCTCACATCAAGACGCCAGTACTCGAAGGTGCTGTCCAGCGGCACAAAATAAGTTGCGTCGGTATGGATATCAGAATAATCGGATGAGATCACGGTATAGGCTGTTCCGTGATGGCAGGTGCTCTTGAAGGAATCGAGAGGCTTTCCCACCGGCTGCCAGGACGCGCTCCAGTAGTCCTTTGAGTCATTATCCCTCAGATAAAAGTAACGTCCGGGCTGATCCATCGGAATGGAGTTAAAACGAAGTCTCATGAAGCGTCCCGTGGCTCCGGAACGATAGAAGCCGTAGCCGCCCGCGTTGTTGGTTATGATGGCGCCGTACTTCGTGGTTCCGAGATAATTCGACCACGAGGTGGGAGTGTCGGGACGGTCCACCACATACTCATAAGCTTCATCATCAAAATGTCCGTATCGCATATTTCTTTTTCCCCCTTTTGTATTTATAATTATTGAGGCATTAGATAGTATACACGAAGGGAGCTGCTTTTGAAATGAGAAGCGAACATATTATTTTTGATGAAGCAAAAGATATCTGGATGGATGCATATCTTCTTCCTGTCGGGGGGAAGTTTCCGAATATAAAAAAGCGCCCTTATGTCATTATCATTCCGGGAGGGGGCTACAATCACGTTTCTCCCAGGGAGGGGGATCCCGTGGCATTCAGGTTTCTTGCTGCGGGTTTTTCATGCTTTGTCTTAAGCTACGGGGTGAACGAGGACGCTGTCTGGCCGAAGCCCCTTAATGATTATGAGAGAGCCACTCAATATATTATGGAGCACGCGGATGAATGGGAACTTGAAAGAGACAGCTTTGCCCTGTGCGGCTTTTCGGCGGGGGCTCATCTTTCGGGCTGCGCGGCTGCGGTGTCAATGCATAAGCCTAAGTGCGTGATACTCGGCTACCCTGTGGCCTCTCTTGAAAATGTGAGGAAATGGTCTTCTTCCGCGCCTTCCATGATAGAAATGATAGATGAAAAAATGCCGCCCTGCTTCATTTTCGGAAACAGGACGGATGAGACGGTTCCGGTGGAAAGTACGTTAAAGATCGCTTCTGCCCTTGAAAAAAACGGTGTGGGCTTTGAACTTCATGTTTATTCCTGGGGGCCCCATGGCTTCTCGACAGGGGATTCCTCAGTGGTTCAGGTCGAAAACAAAAACAATCCCCGCTCCTCCCGCTGGGTGGAGGAAGCGATAGCGTGGTTGAAGGAAGAGATCTTTGACTTCGCAGAGCCAAAAGTTTTCCAAAGATGAATCCGTCAGTGCTTCATCAGGGGATTTGAATAAGTGACGGGGGAAAACTCATCTTTTTCGTGGAGCTCATATACGACCGCGAATTTTTCGTCCTTTTTGGTCTTTTCCTTCTTCTTCCCCCTGGTGTAATACGAGATCTTTCCCTTGTTTTCGTCGGGGTCCTTTGCGAGGGCGCCCGCTGCGATGATGGGCGCTACATAGTTCATATTCATATCCATACAGGCATCCTCCTTTGTTATATATATCGGAGGATATGGACGCAAAGTGTATAGCATAAGTCAATTTTCGGAGGGATCAAGTGGCTTCCCAGCTGGATGACGATATCAAAAATAAGAGCATAAAGAGCGTTTATCTTCTTTACGGCACGGAGCAGTACCTGAAGAAAAATTACAGGGATCTGATCCTTAAGGTCCTTTTCCCCGAGGGAACAGAGGGCTCCATGAATTATACCGTCTTCAGCGGTAACTTTGACATGAAGGAACTCATAGGGACAGCCCGTACCATGCCCTTTTTCGCCGACAACCGCGCGATATGCGTCCAGGAGAGCGGACTCTTTTCGGGAAAGGGAAGGAAGGATGATCTTGAAATGCTTTCAGATTATCTTGAAAAGCCGGAAGGGACGACGAAGCTGATCTTTCTCGAGTCCTCCGTAAAGAAAACGCTAAAAGCCGTAAAGCAGATAGAAAAGACAGGAAACCTCTCGGAGCTTCTGGCCTGGAAGGGGGAAAAACTGAAGAAATGGGTGCTTTCCAGGATGAAGAGAAATTCCCTTGAGATAACGAGAGAAGCCTACGACGCCTTCATCGAGATGACCTCCGTGAATTCCGAAAATACCGATACCATGCTCTTCATGGATAATGAGCTTGATAAGCTGATAAGTTATTGTGCAGGGGCGGGAAGGGTCGAATATGAGGATGTGAGAGCGATAGTTGTAGACTGCGCTTCTTCAAAGGTCTTCTCCCTGGTCGATGCCATAGTGGAAAAGGATGAAAAGGCACTTATTAAGATCTACTCCGATATGCTGATGACAAAGGAGGATCCGGCGAGGATAATATCACTTCTTGAACAGCAGTTTCTGAAGCTCCTCGAGACCGACTCCCTTGTGAGCGGCACAGCCTCGCTTCAGAGAATGGAAGAGGTGATAGGGCCGGAGTGGATGGTGCGGAAGCAAAGACGGTTGCTTTCCCGCATCAAAAAGGAGGACATAAACAATGTCCTCCGTCAGGCCAATCGCTATGACCTCCTCATCAAGTCAGGAAAGATGAAGGCGGACGATGCGCTCGTCGCTCTTCTCCTTTCAGCGGTGAGGAGAAAGTAAGATCAAAGAGCAGCTACCTTCTTTGAAAGACGGCTGACCTTGCGGCTCACCGTATTCTTCGGAAGTACTCCCTTTGAACCTGCCTTTTCTATTTCGCCGGTAGCGGTACGAAGAAGCTTCTGTGCATCTTCCTTGTTCCCGGCTTCGCATGCCGCAAGAACCTTCTTGATCTCGGTCTTTACGCGGGACTTTACAGCCTGATTTCTTGCCGCCTTCTTCTCTGCTACGAGAACGCGTTTCTTTGCGGATTTGATGTTTGCCATTTTTTTCCTCCGGAAAAACAATAAATCTCAAAATGCATACTTTGCAATGATAATGCCTTGACCTCAGTTTGTCAACCAAAAAATGTGTGCGGAGTAGCTACAAATTATTTGAGAAAAAAGGCGACTTTTGTGGTA
>OMRF01000232.1 GCA_900313435.1 uncultured Lachnospiraceae bacterium
ACCTTGCAGGTAAAAAAGTACATATCATCGGGATAGGCGGATCGAGCATGTCGGGGATAGCACTGATACTCAGATCATTTGGCTGTGTCGTTTCGGGATCGGACAGGAGTGAAAATCACAGTATCGAAGATCTGAGAAAGGCCGGGATAAACGTGGTCATCGGTCATAACAGGGATAATGTTAACGGAGCCGATCTTGTAGTGTATTCGCTTGCGATACCGCAGGACAACCCGGAACTTGCGGCGTGCAGAGAAAAAGGGATCGAGACGACGGAAAGGTCCGTGTTTTTGGGACAGCTGTCGGCGTGTTACGATTCTTTGGTCGCAGTCTGCGGAACACACGGTAAGACAACCGTCACTTCCATGCTTTCTCTGATACTTGTTGAGGCGCGGATGGATCCGACTGTCCATATCGGAGGAGTATATCCCCCGATAGGTGGGAGCATACGTATGGGAAGCAGGGAACTGTTTGTTACGGAAGCCTGTGAATACCGCCGCAGTTTTCTGAATCTGAACCCGACTGCCGTAATAGTAAACAATATCGATGAGGATCATCTGGACTATTATCGTGATATAGAGGATATCAAGGATGCGTTTCTGAGGTTTGCGGAAAAGATCCAGGAAGGCGGATGGATACTCGGAAACGGAGATGATCCGCTTGTTGTAAGCGTTCTGGAAAGATCGGGTAAAAGAGTAACGACATTCGGACTATCAGATAAGTGTACATACAGGATGGGATCCGTTTCGGAAGATCATGAAGGATACGTCAGTTTTGACGTGATCAGGGCAGAGGATGTTTTAGGTCGTGTTGAAATGAAAGTACCGGGGATGTTCAATGCAAAAAACGCTCTGGCTGCAATAGCAGCTGCAGATATGCTTGGAGTGGACCCTGCTGATGCGTGCGCTATCATCGGCACATTCTCAGGAGCCGCAAGAAGATTTGAACTTACGGGAACATTAAATGGAGCGGAACTGTTCACGGACTACGGACATAACCCTACGGAGATGAAAAATGCCCTTTATGTTGCCAGAAAGCGCTGTCGTAACGGGAAACTTTGGGCGGTGGTCCAGCCGCATACTTACAGCCGTTTAAGAACATTGTTTGAGGATTATCTGACATGTACTAAAGAAGCTGATGTCACGCTTGTTACGGATATTTTTGCGGCAAGGGAAGAAGACCTGGGAGATATCGACTCGAAGATGCTTGTAGATGGTATGACCGCTAGCGGTATCGATGCGAGACTTACACGGACTTTTGAAGAAGCGGCCGAAGAAATACGCCGCGGTGTCGGGCCGGGTGATCTGGTCATCACTCTCGGCTGCGGAAATATCAATAAGCTTAATGATATGCTTAATGATTTTTGATTTTGTTTGAGGGAGACAAACTATGGAGGAACTGAAGATCCCCGAGCGCTATTTTGAGGATACAGAGCTTTGCGGATTTTCTGTAAGTGCGATGATGAAGCGTACATGGGCGGCAGAAATCAAAGTCCTCTCAGCGCTTGAAGATTTTTTTCAAAAGCTTGATATCACATATTATGCGGAATACGGAACCCTTCTCGGCGCAATAAGGCACAAGGGGTTTATTCCGTGGGATGATGATATCGATATCGCCATGCTCCGAAAGGACTTTAAGAAGCTGATCGAACATGCAGATGAGATGCCTTATCCTTACAGGATAATAAGCGTCTATTCCTCCGACACCTACGGAACGCACAATGGTCTTGCCACAAACGACCGCAGGGATAAGCTTGTCTGGGATGATGAGAGGGTCAGGGAATTTTTCGGCTGCCCCTTCATCATAAATCTTGATATCAACCCCCTTGACTATATCCCAAGAGATAAGGAACTTCGTACCCTTCAGAAGGATATATATCATCTCGGGTACGCTGCTACCCATGACCTTCTTTCCCTGGACCGGGCAAGAGCTGAGGGATTACCCGAAGACAGTGAAAAAAGGGAGACCTTCGAAAAAGAAAAGGAGATGTTTGAGGACTGTCTCAAGCGCTTTTTCGGCGGGATGAAACTGGATGAGAAAAGACCGGTTTTAAATGAGCTCTGCCGCGCCTGCGATGTTGTTGCCGGCTTTTGCAGGGAGGAGGATGCGGATCTTCTTGATTATTATCCTCATATGGTATACAGCACCCAGGGACCCTTCAGAAAGAAGGAGTGGTATACGGGAGAAACAGTGAGACTTCCCTTTGAGATGGGAAGTGTCTCAGTGTCTTTTGCTTATCAGGAGATGGTCAAGGTTTTTTACGGAGAAAATTATATGACTCCCGTAATGTTCGATCAGGTGCATGATTATCCCTTCTACAAAAAACAGGAGGAATATTTTAGATTCCGGGGTTATATGTGATATAATCCTTTCGTTGCGATAATTTGATTTCTCATGGGGGAGATTCGTTATGAAGGATATTTCCGAGACCATAATATACACAGGCTGTGACGATA
This sequence comes from uncultured Lachnospiraceae bacterium, assembly GCA_900313435.1. Taxonomy (GTDB): domain Bacteria; phylum Bacillota; class Clostridia; order Lachnospirales; family Lachnospiraceae; genus RUG306. The sequence goes on from OMRF01000232.1 coordinate 2,454, forward strand.
CGACGATAGATCTCTTTGAAAGCCAGTATCCGGTTCCCACAGGCGTTTCCTACAATTCTTATATCATCTTTGATGAAAAGATCGCTGTGATGGATACGGCGGACAAAAGAGCGTCAGAGGAATGGAAAAATAATATAAAGACTACACTTTCCGGCAAGTCTCCTGACTATCTGATAGTGCAGCATCTGGAGCCTGATCATTCCGCGAACATCGGCTGGCTCTGCGAAGAATACCCTGACATGAAGCTTGTGGGATCAGCCCGGACCAAGTCCATGCTGCCGCAGTTTTTTGAGAAGGATTATTCTGAAAGGATGACGGCGGTCGCGGAGGGAGAGGAGCTTTCCCTCGGGAAGCATACGCTTTCCTTCTATATGGCGCCCATGGTTCATTGGCCCGAGGTAATGGTGACCTACGAAAAGTCGGAGAAGGTGCTCTTCTCGGCAGACGGCTTTGGAACCTTCGGAGCTCTTTCTACTCATCCCGACGGCTGGAGTGAGGGCGAATGGCTTGAGGAGGCCAGGCGTTATTATATCAATATAGTCGGGAAGTATGGCGCCCAGGTACAGGCACTCTTAAAGAAGGCGAAGGGTCTTGATATAGCAAAGATCGCCCCCCTTCACGGACCGGTGCTTTCCGAAAATCTCGGCTTCTATCTTGAAAAGTACGATATATGGTCGTCCTACGCTCCCGAGGAAAGCGGGATCTTCATGCCCTTTGCTTCTATCCACGGCAACACGAAAAAGGCGGTACTTGATTTCGCCGAGGAATTGAGAAAGGCCGGACAGAATGTGGTGACAATGGACCTTTCCAGGACTCACATCTCATACGCCGTGGAAAAAGCATTCGAATATGATAAGTTGATACTTGCATCAATTACCTATGATGCCGGACTCTATCCCGCAACAGAGGATTTCATTTATCATCTTGAGGCAAAGCTGTATCAGAAGAGAAGGGTGGGACTCATCGAAAACGGCTCCTGGTCACCCATGGCAGGAAAGCTGATGAAGGTCCGCTTTGAGGCAATGAAGGAGATCGAGCTGATAGACCCCGTCGTTACCATAAAGACCACGAGAAAGGCGGCGGATCAGGAGAAGTGGGACGCTCTTAAAAATGCGATCACGCTCTGATAAAGACCCGGATGGCACTTAAGAATTACAGATTAAAGATAGCATATGACGGTACCCGTCTCTTCGGCTGGGAAAGGCAGCCCGGGAAGGACACGGTTCAGGGAAAGCTTGAGAACGTCCTTTCCAGGATGACGGGAACTGAGGTTGAAGTTACCGGCGCCGGTCGAACCGACGCCGGTGTTCATGCACGGGCCATGATAGCAAATGTGCATATGGACGCGAAGGACATGGACTGCGATGAGATCAGGGATTATATGAATCTCTATCTTTCGGACGATATTGCAGTAACATCTGTTTCCGAGTGTTCGGAAAGGTTCCACGCAAGATACAACGCCAAGTCAAGAAGCTATCTTTATACCATTTTTGACGGGCCTGTGAAGCCGGTCTTCAACAGGAAATATTATACGAGGCTGGACAGCCCGCTTGATGTTTCGCTTATGCAGGAGGGCGCAAAGTGCCTTCTGGGAGAGCACGATTTCAAAAGCTTCTGCGGAAATCCGAAGATGAAAAAATCGACTGTCCGAAACATAGAAAAGCTTGACATAAGAAGGAGCAAGGGCTACGTCTATATCAACATCAAAGGCTCCGGTTTTTTGCAGCATATGGTGAGGATAATCGCGGGAACACTGATAGAGGTAGGACAAAAAAAGCTTGAGCCTTCAAAGGTGAAGGAGATACTTGAAGCCCGTGACAGGAGTCTTGCCGGTCCCACGGCGGATGCAAAGGGACTTACGTTCATGTCTGTGGAATATTGAGGGAGGGCAGTGTTTTGAGAGTTCTTCTTACGGTTTCCTATGACGGAACGAACTACTGCGGTTCGCAGATACAGGAGAACGGTAATACCATAGAGGAGGAGCTGAATAAAGCACTTTCCTCGATATACAAGGCGCCTGTCAAGACAGACGGCGCGAGCCGTACCGATTCTGGTGTCCATGCAAAGGGAAATCTCTTCGTCTATGATATAGAGGATGAAAATGCCTTTGTGGCGGAAAAGGTTTCCTATGCCCTGAATTCAAGGCTTCCTTCTGACATCAGGGTGATCGACTCAAGACAGGTCCCGCCTGATTTTCACCCGAGATACCAAAATAGTGAGAAGACCTATGTTTACAGGATCCTGAATACCGAATTTGACGACCCCTTAAGGACCAGGTTCACTTATCATTATCATAGAGGGCTTGATACGGCGCTGATGAATGAGGCGGCGTCATATCTTGTCGGGGAGCACGATTTTTCCTCCTTTGCATCTGAAAAGGCAACCGTTTCTACTTTTGTACGTACCCTTTTTTCCTGTGAGGTTACAAGGGATAAGGACGAGATAGTGATAATGGTGAGGGGAAACGGCTTTTTGTATAATATGGTAAGGATCATAGCGGGAACGCTTGTTGAGGTCGGGGCCAAAAAATACGCTCCATCATACGTCGGGGAGATCCTTATGAAAAAGAGCAGAAGCTTTGCGGGGCCCACCGCTCCGGCAAAGGGGCTCACACTTCTAAAAATTGAACTGAAAGGCGCTGAACAATGAACGGAATTTTGAAAAACAGATTTTACCTTTACATGACGGAATTCATCGCGGGCATTTCCGTGATGGCCGTGGAGCTAGGCGCAAGCCGTCTGCTTGCCCCGTATTTTTCCTCCTCACAGATAGTGTGGACGATAATAATCGGGACCATAATGATCGCTATGGCTCTCGGAAATGTATACGGCGGGCGGACGGCTGACAAGAACCCGAATCCTGACAAACTTTACGGACGGCTTCTTCTTGCAGCTGTCTGGATCGCTGCCATTCCCGTGCTCGGAAAGCTTGTGATACTCCTTGTTTCAGGACTATTATTCCTCACCGCGGCAAAGGGCTTCCTTGTGATAGCTGCCTTTCTGTCGTGCTTCATCATCTTCGTATTTCCGCTGTTTTTGCTTGGAACGGTGACGCCCTCCCTTGTCAAATATACCACAGATTCCCTTGAGGATAACGGCAAGGTAGTCGGAACGCTCGGTGCCGCAAATACCATAGGCTCGATAATAGGTACCTTCCTTCCGACCTTCGTGACCATACCGGCGGCCGGTACGGCAGCCACCTTCCTCATTTTTTCCGGACTCCTTCTCGTGGTCGCTCTCATTTATTATTTCAGTAAATTCAGGGAAAAGGCGGAGCAGAAAAAGAAAAACATCATAAAGGTTGTGATAGCGATAGTCCTTTTCGTAGTATTCATGATAACCGGTAATTCCTCATCCTTCGCCTTCTGGGAAAAGAATCTCGCTTATGAGGGTGAGTCGGTCTACAATTATCTTCAGGTGAAGGAGGATGATGAGAAGACTGTTTTCGCTACAAACGTGCTGTTTTCAGTTCAGAGTCTGAAGATGAAAAAGCCCGGGCTCTCCGGAATGTATTATGACTACGCGGCTTTGGGACCGGTGCTTTCAGGACTTAAGGAGGATAGCAGCGGTGATATCCTAGTTCTCGGGAACGGTACGGGAACGTTTCAGGCAAACTGTATGAAATACTTTCCCAATTCAAAGACGGTAGGTGTTGAGATAGATAAA
>OMRF01000231.1 GCA_900313435.1 uncultured Lachnospiraceae bacterium
AGTATAATTGTTCTCGGCATAGGTGCTGTCATAAACCGATGAGACCTGAGAAGCCTTGTACTGCTTTCCGTCGATGGAGATCATCTTTTCTCCGTCAACCTCAGTCACATAATCTACTATCCCGTCTACTGCCTTGCCATCCTCGTCCTTTACCTCGACATACTTTCCGACATAGTTTTGAATACTCGTATTCGTAATGGACTTTTCCATGTTCTGAAGGGATTCGACCTGGGATAATGTCGACATCTCCTTTACGTATTCTGTATTTGAGGTGGGCTCCATCGGATCCTGATACTGCATTTCAGCAACCAGGAGCTTTAAGAAAAGATCCTTGCTCTCGGATGCAGTCTTTTCCATACCTTTTCCTGTGGAGTTGCCTCCCGAAGCCTTATGGGCCTTATCCGATAATGCTACGCCATCCTTTATCTCCTGGATCAATGCCATGATATGTCTCCTTCCTTATGCGTTTATGTTCAATGTGCTTCCGTTTTCCCTCATGATACGGGCTGCAAGCAGCTCATCCTCGTTCAGATCCGTTATCGTGCCGCCTTCAAGCTCGTTCATGTTAAGTGACCTTACGCCCTGTCTCCTGCCATCATTCCCATCAGTGGGATCAGCATCAGCCTTATTTCCCTCGGAAGAATTCATGTCATTTTTCGGAGCATTTCCCTCCTCGAGGTTTCTCTCAAACTCATGGGCATCTGCCGTGACAGTGACGCTCTCAACCTTAAGTCCCTGGGCCTCAAGATTGTTCTTTACTATAGCCATCTGCTCTTCCATGGCAGCGCGGACATTCTCGTTCTGGATATTTATCCTGGCTGTGAGTTGTCCGTCCTGCTCGGATACATGGATTATCATCCTGCCAAGATTCTCGGGATTTAACTGTACCTCCATGGTCTTAAGGGATTCAGTGATCACTGTCCTTACTCCCTGGACCATCTGGCGCGCTATGTCTGAAGGATTTATGCTCTGCTGGGTATAGGGTGTTACTGGAACCTCCGGAGTTTCTGTTAATGCTTCAGAGACAACGGTATTGTTGGTAAAGATGTTCGCATTTGCCGTATGCTCATTCCCGCTACCGCTCTGGCCCGATCCGAAACTCTGATTCTGTTCCGGAGAGACATTCTTCAGGGGTTCCTTTTGAAGATCCTCTGTCTTTGCATCCTCTTTATCAACAGTCGTATCTTCTGCAACGCCTCTTGTCCTTTTTCTTTCAGATGTGACCGCCCCATCTTCGGAAGCAACTTCCTTTGCCCCATCTGACGAAGCTTCCTTAAAGGAAACCGTGGTGTCCTTTCCGTCCTTATCCACAACCTTCGTATCTTCACTTAAAGGCTCTTTGGTCCGTTCATTCAGGGGAGACATCTGACCTTTTTCAGGCACATCCTGCACCGCCGCATCTTCCGACGGAACCGAAACTACAGAGTCCCCTTCCTTAACAGAAGCCACATCGTTATTTACGGGGGTTTCTTCCTCGGATTGAAGGGAAATATCGGAAAGCCCCGTCGCGGCATCATTTTGTTTCAGATCGGTCATGGTGGCTTCTTCCGGTATAACAGGCGCATTTATCATATTAAGTTCGGAAACCGAAAGTCCCGTCTCTTTAAAAAGCTCTTCCGAAAGCCCTGCGACCGAGTTTTTAAGCTCTAAAAAGCCATCCGTTAAAAGAAGCTCGGACTGTTCCGTAACTCCGGAGAGCTCCATGAAGAGCATGGAAAGCTTTGAGACATCCGAAAGGTCGACATAAGAAAGGGAAAGCTTATCCATTGCTTCTTCTATGTCTTCGTCCGACACGTCAAGAACCTTTTTTATCTCATCTTTGACATCGCTCTCAAATTTTTCAAGAGCGTCTTTCACCTTCCCGTCATAGGAGGGAGCATCGGCCTTCTTATCGTAAGACTCATTCTTTATCCTGGAAGAAGCTCTCTCAAAGGATGCGTTTTCATTTTTTGAAACAGTGCGTGAAGAAATATCATTGACTGAAGAAAACGCGTCATTTTGTGAAGCGGTGTCAGCGCTTCTCATGTTTCCCGCACTTTTAAGATCCTGTATGGAGGTTGATATCTTTGCCGTGATCACGGCGTTGAAATCCCCGGAGCCTGACCCTTCAAGGTCACGGAGCTTCTTGTAGCTTCCGACGCTCAAATCAGGAGTATTGTTCAAGGTAATGCCAAATGCATCCGCTGCGCTCATCTTTAAATCCTTTCAATAGTGATCCAAAGCGCCGTCCCGTGGCAGAAGCAACTTTGCACTCCCTTGCAAAGAGGAAAAGAAAGATACATCTTTTCAAGACTTTTATCGGACAGGCCACAAAAAAACTTTATAGACTTTTTTCCTTACTTAGGATTCATTATTGCGGTGACTGATGCTGCGATCTCAGGATCCATAGCTCCAAGGATATTTCCCCTGGAGGTCGCGCTCATTGCGTTCAATATCTTTGCTACAAGAGAGAGATTGTTTGTCATTGTATCAAAGATCGCCGCCGCCTGCTTGGGCTTCATCTCTGAATAAGCCTTTGCGTATTCTTCGACCTTCTTGTCTGAGGTTTCCTGTCCTACCACCTGTCTGTAGAGAGCCGCTGCATTCTCCGGCTCTATCTCCTCATAATACTTCCTGTATTCTGATGTTGAAGGAGCATTGTTGTTGTATACGACATCCTCGTACCATTCCTGCTTCTCCTTCTCGAATTTCGCCTCATTTTCCTTATAGGTAATAAGCTCCGCTGCCTTCGCCTGAAGATCCGCAAGGGTCGCGGAATCAGTATTGCCCTTTTCTTTAAGATCTGCGATCTCTGCTTCAAGAGCTTTTATCCGTGCGACCGCCTCCTCCATGGTAGCAAAGCGGTAAGCCTGATCCTCCTCCGAATACTCCTTCACTTCGGGAAGTATCTTATTGATGATAGGCACATTCTTGAATATCGGATACATAACGGTAGAGCCGAAGCCACCCACATCAGTCTTTACGATCAGAGCGAATATGGCAAGCCAGATGATGATTATCAGTATGGCAACGATGAATACGACGAAGCCTCCGCCCTTTTTCTCTTCGCCGTCACCGTCATCGCCTTTTTTTCCCTTCTTTTTCTTCTTCTTGCCCTTCGTATCCTCTGCGGTATCGCTATTTCCCTCAGCGGGTACGTTCTTTTTTGCCTTGGTCTGGTCTGCCATTTCAACCTTCCTCTTTAGTCACGGAATGGGTATAGCTCGTAAGCTCGTCTATTTCCTTTATCTCTTCGGCCTTCAGTTCTTCCTTGAACCTTTCAAAGGCATGTTCTCTCAGCTTTTCGTGAGTCTTTCTGTCCTTCATCACGCTGTCAAGCCGCTTTCTTTCCTCATCAAGAGCCTTCTCCGCCTTCTGCACATTGATAAGCTGCTCCCTTATGAGGGATCGCATAGCATCTATCGAATTCCTGCAACGCGAGATCTTTTTAAGATCCAGGATCCCATGCATAAGATCAGACAGCTGCTTCTCATAAGAGGCTCTGCGGACGATCAGCTCCTGAAGCTTGTTCTGCTCCTCCTTCAGGGCATTTGCGGCAAGCGTGTAGGCGATCTTTTCCTGCTCTTCAAGCTTTTGCTTGAGCACAAGAACATTTTGCATCCTGTAAACGAATTTTGCCACTTCTTATTCTCCTCTTAAGCATCGGGAGCAGGTACAGGATCGGGCGGAAACATCTCTTCAAGACGCTTTATCTCATCCTCAAAGGTAAATTTTTCGTCAGTCGCCTGAAGGAGATACCCGTTCACCTCGTCTATCTTAGAGATTGCAAAATCAATATTCTTGTTCGAACCCTTTCTGTAAGCACCGATGTTTATCAGGTCCTCTGCCTCATGATAAGTCGCCATAACGTTTTTCAGCTTTCCGGCAGATTTTTTGTGTTCCTTGTCCGCCACAGCGGACATAACTCTCGAGATGGAAGCCAGGACATCGATTGCGGGATAATGATTCTTCTGCGCAAGAGAGCGGTTCAAAACTATGTGGCCGTCTAAGATGGAGCGTGCGGTATCGGTGATGGGCTCATTGAAATCGTCTCCGTCTACAAGCACCGTATAAAGTCCGGTGATGGAGCCCTCGGCGGCATTTCCCGCGCGTTCCAAAAGCTTGGGGAGTTCAGCGTAGATGCTTGGCGGATAGCCTCTCGTCACAGGCGGTTCGCCTGTCGCAAGTCCGATCTCACGCTGGGCCATGCAAAATCGGGTGAGGGAGTCCATCATTAGGAGGACATCCTTTCCCTGATCACGGAAATACTCGGCTATGGCGGTCGCAGTCTTCGCGGCCTTCTGACGGATCAGAGCCGGTTTGTCACTTGTCGCGATGACGACCACCGACCTCTTCATTCCCTCGGGGCCTAGATCGTGTTCAACAAATTCGCGGACCTCACGTCCACGCTCTCCGATGAGCGCAAGCACCGTAATGTCTGCTCTTGTGTTTCTTGCAAACATCCCCATCAGAGTGGACTTTCCGACACCGGAGCCTGCAAATATCCCGATACGCTGACCCTTCCCCACCGTGATGAGGCCATCAACCGCCTTCACGCCAAGAGGAAGGGGTTCCTTGATTATCACCCTTGACATAGGATCCGGAGGCTCCTCCACCGCCGGATAGTAATGCTTGAAGCGGATGGGCTCATCAGTATCGGTAGGCTGTCCTATCCCGTCAAGGGTGTGCCCCAAAAGTTCTTCCCCAACAGGGATCATCAAGGGCTTTCCCGTGTTTTCAACGAGACAGCCAATCTTGATCCCTTCGGTCTCCTCATAGGGCATGAGTATCAATCTCTTGTCCCGGAAGCCGACAACCTCAGCCATTATCACTTTTCCGTCATCAACCAGTATCCTGCAAAGGTCGTTCAGCTTTGCCTCTGGGCCTACCGATTCTATCGTAAGCCCGACTACCTTCATAACCTTTCCAAGATGGCGGTAATGGGGATTATTCAATACACTGTAGTATTTCGAGGTATCCATTATCCTATACTCAAGGCTTTCAGATCCTTTACAAGGCTTTCAATCTCTGTCGAGATTGAGCAGTCATAAACCCCTCCGTCAGTTTCTATAAGGCAGCTGCCTTGCGAAAGCGCAGGATCCTCAATGATATCAAGGGAAATGCTCTCCCCGACCTTTTCCTTCAGATAGGCTTTTTTCTCATTGACTGCAACGATATCAGCGCTGCTTACATGGATCAGATATTCCCTTGAATTCTCTATCCCTGAGAGAGCGTTTTCTATCAGCTTTTGAAGTATCTCTTTCTTTTCCGAAAACTCGATGGAAAAAAACTGTGAAAAGATGTCAAGGATCGTATCCAAAAGATCGCTTTCCATCTCTTCGGCTTTCCTTAAGTATTCGTTCTTCAGCTCTTCCTCTTTGTCATCAAGAGCCTTTTCCTTGTCCGAATACTCATTAAGCGCCGTTATCTGCCCTTCCTTGTAGCCTTCCTGCCTTCCCTCCTCCATGGCGTTTGACTTTAGGGCACCTGCCTTTTCTTCGGCATCAGCAAGTATCTGGTCTGCCTGCTCATTTGCTTCTTCTATTATCCTTTCAGCCTCTAAGCGGGCAGACTCTAAAAGTTCCTCAGGAGAAAGCTGCATTTCGGGAGGGTTTGTCCCGCCTTCACCTTCATACTCTTCCTCATAGGCTTCGTCACCCGGAAGGATCGGTAGATTATCTTCAGACATCGCAAAAAGAGGATTTCCGTCCGAATCGACAGGGATTATCACATTTCCCTCCTCGTCTTTGGGATAAGTGACTGTCCCGTCTTCCGCAGTTTCTACCTGTTCAAGATACTGCGCGATCAGGATCTTCCGGTTTTCCTCTTTCCTCCTTGCGGCCTTTTCTCTGTATCTTTCGACCGCCTCCTCCATCCTTTCGTTTGAATCTATGAGGACGGAGTCTTCGCTTTGCTGCTGGACAAAATATCTTATTACTCTCTCAGACAACCAGATCGTCACCTCCGCCCCTGGAGATTACGATCTCACCGGCATCCTCAAGCTTTCTGATGATGCCGACGATCTTCTGCTGGGCTTCCTCCACGTCTTTCATACGTACAGGTCCCATAAATTCCATATCTTCCTTGATCATTGCCGCGAGACGCTGGGACAGGTTCTTGAAGATGACATTCTGAACCTCTTCGTTCGCGCCCTTCAAAGCAGTCGCGATATCCTTGTTCTCCACCTCTCGAAGGACTCTCTGGATCGCGCGGTCATCCAGGAGCATAACATCCTCGAAGACGAACATCTTCTTCCGGATCTCCTCGGCAAGCTCGGGTTCTTCGATCTCGAGGGATTCCATGATCCGCTTCTCTGTCCCTCGGTCGACGGTATTCAAGATGCTTACGATAGCATCCACACCGCCTGCCATAGTGTAATCCTGCGATACGATGGAGGAAAGCTTCTTTTCAAGAACTCTCTCAACCTCCTTGATAACTTCGGGAGAGGTACGGTCCATCATGGCGATCCTCTTAGCAACATCAGCCTGCTTTTCCGATGACAGAGCTGAAAGGATCATAGCGGATTGCTGCGCCGAAAGATAAGAAAGTATCATAGCGATGGTCTGCGGATGCTCGTCCTGAATGAAGTTCAAAACCTGTGAAGGCTCTGTCTTCCTGATGAACTCAAAAGGACGCACCTGAAGAGATGCGGTAAGACGCGTTATGACATCAGCCGCCTTGTCAGTTCCAAGTGATTTTTCAAGGAGCTCCTTCGCATAGCCAATACCACCCTCTGCTATATACTGCTGGGCAAGACATATCTGATAGAACTCGTTTATGACCTCTTCCTTGATATCGGGAGCGACGCTTCTGGTATTTGCTATCTCAAGCGTCAGTTCTTCGATCTCATCTTCTTTGAGGTGTTTGAAGATCTCGGAGGACTTTTCCGGTCCGAGTGTTATGAGCAGGACTGCAGCCTTCTGCACTCCGGTCATTTCTGAGGTCTTTTCAGCCATAGGTTCTTTCTCTTAATATCATATGATCTTTAGGGTATCAGCCCCAGTCTTCATTCAGCCAGTTGCGGAGCAGGGCAGCCACTGCTTCGGGATTCTCGTCCACGAACTTCTCGATAAGCTTCCTGGCCTCGGACTTCTCCTGATAACCAATATCTTCAAGACTCTCATCAGGAGTTGCCTCAAGCAATGTTTCGACAGTAACCTCCTCTTCCTGGACTTCTTCCTTTGCACTCCTCAATGTCCTTATGACCACAAAGGCAAGAAGTAGAAGGATGGCTATAGCAAGGATTATCTCAAGCCAGTCGGTCAGACTCCTGCCTGCCTGCTTGTTTATGAAGTAAGGCTCGCTGTAGGCAACTATCGAGATATTGGCAGTCGGTATACCGGTAGCTCTGGAAACAGCGGTATAGATCTCATCTCCAACCTCAACGACCTGACGAGCCTTGTTGTCCTCCTTGTACTGCTCCCAGGTAGTACCTTCAAGCTGGCCTGTTGCCTCAAGCACCTCCTGATAGCGGTTGTCTATGTTGTAAGCGACAACGGAGATAGAGGAGTTTGCAAGGTTGACCTTCCCTACCTCATTCTTTGTATGAGTGATCTGCTCATCCGGAAGACGCTTGATCTGATCCTTTGTAGAGGATGATGTAGAATAATTATTGTCCTGAAGCACATAAGTAGTGTCATCGTTCGCGTCGGTTCCTGGCGTACCGGCCACGCCGTTCGTCGCGTCAGTGGTCTCATGAAGCTCAGTATCTATATAGCCTTCCTCACGCCCCTCATCAACAGAATAATCATACGTCGTTCTCTCTGTATCATCGAAATCCATATCAAGAGCGACGGCTATCTTTGTGTTATCAAAGACCCCGAGACCGTCAACACCGGCTGCGGAAAGGATGTCCTTCACCTTTGCAGCCTCTACAGCCTCACGCTGCTGCTTCACGGTGGAATTCGCGCTGGCGATGCCGTAGGAGGAAGCCTCATCTCCGCCTGCATAGAGGGTATTACCCTCCGAATCCGCGATAACGATGTTCTCGGTCGTCTTGCTGCCAAGGGCTGTGGCCATTACCTTTGCGATAGTGGAAGCCTGATTGTAAGAAATAGGGCTCTGGAGCGTAAGTATGGCCTCTCCGAAGGCAGGAGCGCTGCGGGCGGCAAGTGTTCCGTCATCAGCGGGGATCTTGAAGGTAACCCTTGCACTCTTTACAGGCTCCATAGACTCTATGTCATGCTGCATATTCTGCTCAAGAAGATAGAGATATTTCTTCTGCTTGTCTGCCTCTGTCGTCGTAAACGAACCCGAAACGACATCATTGATGGAATAACCCGTGGCAGGAATGTCGTTTGCTCCGAGAAGAAGTCTTGCAGCCGAAAGATTCTCGCTTTTTACGGTAAAAACGAGGCCGTCGGGGGAAACCTGATAATCAATGGAACCGTCTCCGTCAAGAAGGTTCTTTACAGAGGAGGCTTCCTTCGTATCCTTCGCAGTATAAAGGGCAACGTAAGTAGGACGGCTCACCACATTTCCGAGGATAATGAGAGCCACGACGACTACCACGGCCGCGCTGATGATCGCTGCCTTCTGGCGGACAGAGAACTTCTTCCACCAATCCCTTATTCTGTTCAGGATTTTCTGAATTCCTTCAGGCATGACGCATTACCCTTTCTTTATCTCGTCAGATCCAAACAGTACAAAGCTTATCAGACCTGCATGTTCATTATCTGGTTATAGCCCTGCAAGAACCTGTCCCTTACGGCAACTGTATACTGCAAAGCTATGGATGCCTTCTGCTCCGCGATCATCAGATCATGAGTATTGTCCGCGTATCCGAGAGCAAATTTGATCTCTTCGTTCTGGGCGTTGACCTGAGCCGAATTCGTCTCGGTAATAAGATTCTTGGCCGCTTCCAGAACAGATGCAAAGCCATTGTCGTCGCTTTGACCGTAACGCGTCCTTACGACAGCGTCGGTGGCGACGGGTGTAGTCTTGTATAATGTACTTAAAGCCGAAAGGTTGTCCATTTATGACCTCCGATCAATACAAGGTTTTCAGGTTGTCCGTCATGATGATCCTATCTGAATACCATAGCCTGCCATGGCCTTTAACGCGCCGAAGGCAGTGACGTTTGCCTGGTAAGCACGGCTTGAATCTATGAGGTTCGTCATCTCGGTGATGGAGTCTACGTTTGGATATCTCACATATCCGTTCTCATCCGCATCAGGATGACTCGGGTCATAGACCATGGTAAAATCTGTCTCCGTATCCTCATATACCCTCGAGACCTTGACTCCGTTCCCATGGTATGCATTCATATAATCCTCAAGCGTCCTTGAAAACACCGGATTAAGCTGCTTCTCCTCAAAGAGTACTATCTTCCTCCTGTAGGGTTCGCCCTCCTCGGTTCTTGTAGTGTTCACATTCGCAAGATTCTCTGCAATAGTGTCCATCCTGAAGCGCTGAGCCGTCATTCCGGATGCCGCTATATCAAAGGATTGAAAAAGTCCCATTATCTTACCTCCTTATATCACGTCATGAAGACTTGGCCGCGGTACTAAACCTTGAGAACTGGCTCTTAAGAGCCGTTGAAAGCGACTGGTATCTCAGCTGCTCACTTGCAAGCTCAACGTTTTCAGTGTCGATGTCGACATTATTCTTGTCTATCCTGTAGGAAAAGTTCGCGTGATCCGTATATACCCTGCCGTCAAGTGAATCAAGATCGGCGTGGCGGACAGCCTGATCAAGACTCCTGTATTTCGGACTCGAAAGCTCGCTTTCCAGTATGCTCTTGAACTCGACATCCTTCCTCTTGTAAGTCGGGGTGTCAACATTCGCGATGTTGTTCGCGATCGCAGTCTGTCTTGTCCAGCTTGCGTCCAGGGTCTTGTCAAGTATGTTCACATAACTGAAGGCGTCTGAATTAAGCATATGCTGTCTCCTTTCAAGCAATGAGACCATCCTCTGACTACATCCGGTCTCCTGTCCTCAAAAACAAACCGCTGACGGACAAAAAATCCATCAGAGTCATTATAATTTATCCTTGTAAAATGTAAAGCGAAAATTACAAGGTATGGTATTTTTCTCCTCCTTTACCCACAATAACTTGTAAAATGCCGTGAAACATTGCCTTTTTCCGTGTTGTGAAACATCCGAAAAACAAAAAAGAGACCTATACAATGTATAAATCCCTTTAAAAAAACCATCCCTGTATGAAGTTATAACTCTAGGAGCGCGTAAGACCTACTCCTTCGAGATCTTCTCAAGCTCTGTTACGGCAGCGCTGTTCAAAACCCTGATATAAGTCCCTTTCATCCCCGAGGACCTGGTCTCTATGATTCCTGCACTCTCAAATTTCTTTAGGGCATTTACGACTATGCTGCGTGCAATGCCGAGCTCGTCCGCGATCTTTGAAGCTACGAGTGTGCCTTCTTTTTTCTTCAGCAAAGAAAAAACATGGATGAGCGCGTCCTGCTCAGAGCCTGATAAGGTTCTGACCGCGGATTTCACCACCTGTTTCTTTCTGATCTCCTCGGACTTCTCTTCATTCACGGAACGCATCATCTCAAGCCCCACCACACTGGTCCCGTATTCCGAAAGGATGATGTCGTCAATATCATAGGCCTTCTGCCTCCGGTAGAGGAAGAGGGTTCCGAGTCTTTCCCCGGCTATGTCTATAGGGGTGATCACGGCCTTGATCCCGGAAACGGCATCCTCGGAAAAACCAAGAGTCGTAAGATCCACATTCTCCTTTGTAGACAATATGAGAAGGAGTCTTTCGTTCAGATCCTTGTCGATGAAGCTTCCTACATCATCCGTGATAAGCTCTGATATATGAGCCTGCCCGGCTTCACTGCTCTCTCCGAGAACCTTGCCCTTTTTGCTTATCACAAGTACGCTTGAATCCAGTATATCTGTAAAAACCCTGCAGATATCGTTGAACACAACCTTTGAAGAATTGTTGTTGTGAAGGAATCTGCTGATCTTTCTGGTCTTGTCAAGGAGCTGAACACCCATTTATCTTATACCCCTAAGCTTTCTAACCTAGTCTTTTCTGACCGGGGCTTTATTATATAGTTAATTTCAAAAAAATACAAGAATAATCTAAAAATTAAAGCAAAAAACAGTATTTTTTCAGTCATCTTCAAGAGGCTCGCTATAACCGCAGGACTGGTCGGCGCAAACAGCCTTCTTGCCCTTCATTATCATAAAGCCGCCGCACCTTGGACATTTCTTTTTGACAGGACGGCTCCAGCTCACGAAATCACAGTCGGGATAATCCTCACAGCCGTAAAACCTCCTGCCCTTCTTTGTCTTCCTTTCGACAAGCTCCTTGCCGCACTTGGGACAGGGCACATCGATCTTCTGAAGAAGAGGCTTAGTGTTCCTGCATTCGGGGAAACCGGGGCAGGCTAAGAACTTTCCGTGTGGACCGAATTTTACCACCATGTTCCGTCCGCATTTGTCACATATAATATCGGTGACCTCGTCTTCAATCTTAACCTTTGAAATCTCCTCATCCGCCCTCTTTACTTCCTTTTCGAAATCGGGATAGAAATTCCTGATTATGGATTTCCACTCAACCTTTCCTTCCTCAACACCATCGAGGAGGCTTTCAAGATTCGCAGTAAAGCTCGTATCCACTATCTCCGGGAAGGAGTCCTTCATAAGGGCGTTCACCACCTCTCCAAGCTCAGTGATGAAGAGGGATCTTTTTTCCTTTGAGATATAATGCCTTTTCAGAAGTGTAGTAATGGTAGGGGAATAGGTGCTGGGCCGCCCTATCCCAAGTTCCTCCATCGCCCGGACCAGACTTGCCTCGGTAAAACGGGGAGGCGCTTCGGTGAAATGCTGCTTTTCTTCAAACTCCTTAAAGGAGATCTCGCTTTTCTCATCAACGAGAAAGAGGACTGCATTATTATTCAGCCCTTCATCAGCCTCCTTTTCCTCATCCGTCTGATTGTAGAGAACCTCCCAGCCCGGGAATTCCCTTCTGCTCCCGGAAGCCAGAAACTCCTTTTTGTTTGAAGAGAGCCTTACGGAAACTGTCTCGTATGAGGAAGGTTCCATCCGGCTTGCCAGAAATCTGTCAAAGATAAGCTTGTACAGTCTGTACTGGTCACGGGAGAGTTCGTCCTTTATCTCGGCGGGCAGGATGGAAAGATCTGCAGGCCTTATGGCCTCGTGCGCGTCCTGGATCTTCTTTGCACCGCCTTTTCCTTCAGCTTCAAAGCTTTCAGGTGCCGCATACTTTTCTCCGTATGCTTTCGTTATAAACTCCTTAGCACTCTTCCTTGCTTCATCGGAGACCCTGACAGAATCCGTTCGAAGATAAGTGATGAGTCCGACGGTGCCATGATCCTTCAGATCCACACCCTCATAAAGCTGCTGTGCTATCAGCATTGTCTTTGAAACCGCAAAATTCAGCGCAGAAGATGCGCTCTGCTGAAGTGTGGATGTGGTGAAGGGGGCCGGAGCTTTCCTGGTCCTTTTCCCGGTCTTAACCGAGTCTATGGAAAAGGTACCCTTTTTGGCCTCTTTCATTATCTCTTCAGCCTCTTCCTTTGAAAGAAGACCATCCGGATCCTTCCCCTTTCCGGCGTAGGACGCTGTAAAGCCCTCCTTCTTACCCTTTACGGAAAAGAGCGCCGAAAGGGTATAATATTCCTTCGGAATGAAGTCATTTATCTCCTCTTCCCTGTCCGCTATCATCCGAAGAGCCGAGGACTGTACCCTTCCTGCAGAAAGCCCCCGTTTGACCTTCGCCCAAAGGAGCGGGCTGATCTGGTATCCGACTATTCTGTCAAGAACTCTTCTCGCCTGCTGGGCATCCACGAGATCGGAATCTATGTCCCGGGATGCTGCGAAAGAATTCTTTACGGCATTTTTTGTGATCTCATTGAAGGTGATCCTTTTGTACTTTTTCCTGTCAAGGTCAAGTGCGGTTATCAGATGCCAGGATATCGCCTCCCCTTCACGGTCAGGGTCGGTCGCGAGATATACCGTATCTGCCTTTTTCGCTTCCCGTCGAAGTTCCTTCAAAAGGTCTCCCTTTCCCCTTATCGTGATATAAGCAGGTTCAAAGTCATGCTCAATATCAACTCCTATCCTGCTTTTCGGAAGATCCCTTACATGCCCCTGGGATGCCATTACCTCATAATTCTTTCCAAGGAATTTCTTAATAGTCTTGACCTTCGTGGGTGACTCGACTATGACAAGATTCTTTGCCAAAGCGCTGTCCTTTCAATCATATCCATACATATTCATTCTTGGGGTAAAAATCCAAGCAACTATACACCATTGCTTTGTCATTTTCAAGATTTTGGGGGAAGCCCTAAAAAAGAGTCTCCGGTACAAGAAAGCGCCGTCTCCCTGGTGAAAAAATGACAAATCCGTCCACCTGTCAAAAGGCAGGTATGAATAATTAAGTTTACTGTTCTTTATTTATGGTATACTACTTTATGTTGATACATATGATGCATGATTCACTGAGCCTGATGATTAAGAACAATAATAAGAGAGGGAAAAATGAACAAAAAAAGATCATTGATCACTGTAACACTATCGATCGTTACTGCATTTGCTGCGTCTTTCGCCGCTATGCCTATGACTTATGCGAGCGCGGCATCATCCGGCGAAGTCACCATGTACCGCCTCTACAATCCAAATTCCGGGGAGCACTTATACACGATGGATGCCTCCGAGAAAAGCCGTCTTGTAACGGTGGGCTGGAAGGATGAAGGAGAAGGCTGGATCGCTCCCGAGAAGTCAAACACCCCGGTATATCGTCTCTATAATCCGATTGCCGGAGATCATCACTATACTATGTCAAAGACTGAGCACGATAATCTTGTTTCCGCAGGATGGAATTCCGAAGGGATCGGCTGGTATTCGGACGATGCAAAATCCCTTCCGCTCTATCGCGAATATAATCCAAATGCTGTCACCGGAACTCATAATTATACTTTGAATAGAGATGAACATGATTACCTTGTTTCCGCAGGATGGGTCGATGAAGGGATCGGATGGTATGGAGTATCCACAGACGTCTTAAACAGTATTTCTCTTTCGGAAGCAAGCATACCCCTGAAGATCGGAAAAACAAAGACTATCAAAGTGCTCTACAATCCTATTAATTATGCAGGTGATAAGAAAGTCACATGGACTTCGAGTGATACTTCTGTTGCAACAGTAAATAATGAAGGAGTTGTTACTGCTATTGCAGAAGGCGAGGCAATGATCACTGCTTCCGTAAACAAAAAATCAGCAAGCTGTGCTGTCTATGTAAAGCCGAAAACCGGGTTGGATATTGCGAAAGAATACATCACGGCAAACGGAAAAAGGGGTACCGATCTATATATATGCACATTAAATCTCGGAGGACACGACCTCGCAGTATCCTGGACGGATAACGATTATCTCACGTTCATTGATCTTTATGATTCAGATGACCTGCTTATCAATACAGCTGTTGCAATAGAAGCAAATACCGGCCAGCCGTATACTAATGTAAAATTTGATTATTATACATATCAGCTTTCTCTGGCTGCTGAAATTGACAATACATATAATGCCGTAAATGATACATTATATTTCCAGTTCTATTCCGGAGACAAAGATGCTTACTATGCTATTGACTATGAAACTGTCAACAACGCTGCAAATTCGGCACTGAGGACCTCCTTCCCCCTCTGGAATGATATGTTGTTGAAGATGGGCACAAACATGAAAGATGTGGCTTTTCCGAATTATTCGGGATTCTA
>OMRF01000229.1 GCA_900313435.1 uncultured Lachnospiraceae bacterium
GCAGGAGTGGCGGAATTGGCAGACGCGCAGGCTTCAGGTGCCTGTGACCGCAAGGCCGTGTGGGTTCAAGTCCCATCTCCTGCATAAAGTACCTCGAGCCGTAAGGTTCGGGGTATTTTATTTAGATAATCATAACTGAGAAAGTATATACTCCCTCACCTTCGAAAGCCTGCTGCTCTCGTACTCTTCCTCCTTAACATTCTTTGAAAGAGGATAGATGACAGTGAAATCAAGGCACTCGCCCGGAACCCTGCCGGGGCGTTTTTCATCCATGAAATGCTCCTCCCAGGCGCTCTCGCTGAAGGCAGAGTATTTCTCAGGTTCAAGAAAGATCTGCCTTTTTTTGTAAGCCTCCACCATTGCTTTTTCCGAAAGAGGAATGAGCTTTTTGTATTCCTCCTCATTAACGTCACAAAAGATCCCCGGAAGTTCTTCGGAAACCACATGCTCCGTTTCTCTGTCTAACAAAAGCCCCATGGCGTCAAATGAAAAGTCGCTTTCAGAGAATGATAGCCGAAGAAGAACTCCCTTTTCCGTATTAAACTGCGCCCTTTGATAATCCGTATCAAAGATAAAATTCCCAAGGGAGTAAAAGATGGCTTTCCCGGGGAGAAGCTCGAAGTTCATGGGTACATGGGGATGATGTCCGACTATGATATCAGCGCCCATTTTCAGAAATTCAAGATACCTTTCCCTGACATAGGGGGAAGGAAGCGAGGAAAATTCCTCTCCGCCGTGTGCTATGATGACACACCATCTGCAGGTCTTCTTTATCTCTTTGATATTATTTTCAATAATCTCCATCTCATTCCAGAGAAGGCAGCCGGCATGGTCTTTCGCAGCGGGTTTGCAGCCTCTCCTGTAGCCGACCGAAAAGATCCCTATCCCACCGGCTTCCTCAAAGAAAAGAGGCTTTGCGGCATCATCGATATTCATTCCCGCGCCTACGGTCTTTACCCCGGCTTTTTTTGCCTCGTTAAGAGTGTCCTCTACGCCTTTTTCCCCTGCATCCATCATATGGTTGTTATCAAGGTTCCAGACATCGGCATGCATATTTTTGAAAACATTTACCGCCGAAGGATCCATGGCATGAAGAAGGGTTGAAGCCGGGCCCTCAACCGACTGTTTGGAAGCATCTGAAATGGGGCCTTCAACATTGATGACCACATGGTCGCTGTCATGAAGAAATGAGAGGACATCTTTCGATATCAGCTCTTCATCCTCCCACATATGATCCATATATTTGTCAAAGCCTACGTCACCGGTAAAGACAAAGGTTGATCGTTCCTTTGCCCCTGCTTTTTCAAGCACGAGGCTTCTGAAAAAGTCGCCCCTCTCCTCAAAATTTTTGAAATAGCCGTAGGAAGCCGCCGCAGGCGACAGTATACAGGCAGTCCCCTCCGGTGTAAGCTCTGTGGCAAGATCAAATGCGCTCTTTAAGTCCTCCTCAAAATAACAGCAGGAAAGATCGCTCACCTCATCATATATCCTCTCTCCAGATTCATAGGAAAAAATATAATTGTAAGACTGATTCTCCTCTATGAAATCAATGAGGATATCATAATCGATATGGCGATCCATCCCGCCTATCAGCACGGTCTTTGTATTTGGAATGCTCCTTATGGCCTGGATCGTGGCCTCCGGAATAGTAGAAATGGAATCATTATAATAATCCGCCCCGTTGACCTTCCCGACGTATTCAAGCCTGTGGTGAAGGCCCTTGAAGCTTTTCATCGCATGCCTTATTTCTTCATCGGAGCAGGAAAACCTCTCCCGGCAGATCTCATAAACTACTCTCGCGTTAAACTGGTTGTGCTCACCCTTGAGCCGTAAATCAAATTCCTGCCCGTGCTCAAATTCTACGAGATGCCTTTTCGCATTTCCCGAAAGGGGCGGAACATCCCTTCCGAGATACAGATGATCCCCTTCTTTTTGGAAGAGAGCAATGTGGCTTTTCGCCTCAAAATATTTCTCAAGGGTTCCGTAATAATCAAGGTGCTCTTCATAAAGGTTCAAAAAAACAGCAATATGCGGAGAGACCGTAAGATCGCGCAGCTGGTGGCATGAAAGCTCAAAGACTATCACGCTGTCAGTCGTGATCTCGTCATATATATCAAGACAGGGCTTTCCGATATTTCC
>OMRF01000228.1 GCA_900313435.1 uncultured Lachnospiraceae bacterium
AGCAAAGTGATCTGGGACGACCTTATTTACAGGCGCAAGCAGGCCATATCGATGGAAAGCGCCAGAGAAAACTTCCTGACGAAGCACTGCAATATCATTTATGCCGGAGCAGGAAGCGAGACTTACATCGATGTAAAGGCCGTGCAGAAATGTAAGACCAAGGACATTGACTGGACAGGCCGTGAGGTCTGGGTGGGTGTAGACCTTTCAATGTCTGGTGATAATACTTCCGTTTCCTTCGTGTCGGAGGAAAACGGTGTGATCTTCGCTGATAGCTTTGCATTTATCCCTGAGGGCCGCATCGATGAAAAGAATAAATTCGAGAAGATAGACTACCGGCGTTACATAGAAGGTGGTAAATGCATAGCCTGCGGAGATCTGACCATAGGTTACGATGTAGTCGAACAGTTTGTGTTCGATCTGGAAGAAAAATTCGGGGTTAAGGTCATCGCGATCGGGTTCGATCGGTATAACGCGATGAGCTCCGCTCAGAAGTGGGACCAGAAGTATACCACGGTGGAAATTAAGCAGCATTCATCGGTGCTACATCCACCAACAAAATTATTGTATGAGACCATTATGGACCAGAATTTTAGGTATACGGAAAATCCTCTACTGGAGATCAATTTCCAGAATGCAAGATGTACTTTTGATACAAATTTGAACCGGTATGTGAACAAAAAGAAGTCCAACGGCAAGGTGGATATGGTAGTGAGCCTTATCAATGCGCTGTATCTGCTCCAGCAGGACAGGCTATTAAACTACAGCGGGTTCGTTGCCCAGCTGATAGAGGTATGAGATGAACGCATGGGACAAGATGCTTAATGGAATATGGAACCAGACAGATCCTCAGGCTAATAGTTCGGTGACATTGGATGATGTGTTGCTCCGGGCGATGTTCAATGGCGAAAAATTGAGCCGTGAGCAGGTAATGGCTATCCCTGAGGTGGCTGCAGATGTTGATCTGATATCGAATACCTTCGCTCTCATACCGTGCAAGTTGTACCGGAGAGAGGGTGACAGCGTAGTTGAGGTCGAAAATGACCCGAGAGTTGACCTTCTTAACGTGGATCCGCGAGACACACTCGACGCATTCCAGTTCAAAAAGGCCATGTGCACCGACTATTTTGTGGGCGCAAATGGCGGAGGATACGCATATATCAGCCGAGACAGGAACAATGTGAAGGCTCTTCACTACGTTAAGTCCGAGGATGTGACTATCTGGTGTAATGATGATCCGATTTTTAAGAATTACTGGATCTATGTTAACGCTGAGAAGTACGAGAAGACCGATTTCCTTAAACTTCTCCGGAACACCCGCAACGGATGGGATGGAGAGAGCATAATCAGCGAAGTCAACGATGCAATGCAGGCGGCTTATGGGCTCTTAAAACTGCAGATTGCTCTGGCGACCAAGGGCGGAAATAAAAAAGGCTTCCTTCTCAGTAAAAAGAGGCTTGGCAAGGAAGAAATCCTGGCTTTAAAGAATACCTGGAGTTCACTTTACAGTAATAGCTCGGATAACATCCCGATCTTGAACGAGGGGCTGGATTTTAAGGAGACATCCTCCAGCCCGATGGAGTTGCAGCTGAATCAGTGCAAGACGACGCTCAATAAAGAGATAGATTCCATCTTCCACATCTCTGATGACAGGGAAGATTTTGTGAGAAAAGCAATCCTGCCCATTGGAAACGCATTTGAGACGGCTCTGAACAGAGATCTGCTCCTTGAAAAAGAGAAAAAGACATATTTCTGGCAGTTGGATTATTCAGAACTTATCAAGGCTTCCATGAAGGAACGCTATGAGGCGTACCGGTCAGCCAAAGAAGCGGGCTGGCTCATGATAAATGAGATCCGCGAGATGGAAAATCTCGAAAAGGTCGAGGGCATGGATGTCCTGAATGTAGGTCTGGGAGCTGCGCTTTATAACACGGATGACGGTACTTTCTATGTTCCTAATACGGACACGGCAAAGAACCGTGAGGATAAGGAGGAAAACAATGAAGAACCATAATGTATATCTCTATGACGAGATCGTCACGGAGAAGTATACCGACTGGGACGGGGTAGAACATGGATTTACTCCAAACGACATGTCCGGTGCTCTGGCCGATGCCGAGGAGGGCGATACGGTCAATATCCTCGTGAACTCACCCGGAGGCTCGGTGTTCGCTGCGGTTGCCATGACATCCGAGATCAAGCGGGCAAAGGACAGAGGCGTGACAGTTAATGCCATCGTAGACGGTATGGCGGCAAGCGCTGCTTCATTCCTGATCATGGCCTGCACGGATGTGTGTATGTATGACGGGACCATGCTGATGGTGCATAAGCCCATGTCTATCGCTATTGGAAATGCAAACGACTTCCTGAAGGCTGCCGAGGATCTGGAGGCCATCGAGAACGGAACATGCATGCCGATATACCGTTCTAAGCTGAAGGCTGACGAGGAGGAGCTTAAGGCCCTGATCGCAAATGAGACCTGGCTTTCCGCAAGGGAGGCTCAGAGGATCTTTGATCTGACGATTATTGACGAGCATAAGGATGTGAAGAATGTTCTTACATCTTCCATCGTTGCTAAATATGGCTTCAGGCACACGCCTGAGAGTCTACTGAAGACTCCCGAGGCGACGAGGGAGCCGAAGGTAACCCAGAGTGTACCTGTTGACCTTTCGGAATACAGGGAAAGAATTTGTGCAATAGGAGGTACAAAATGAACAAGAAGGAGATCACAGAAATGATCAACGACCTCAGAGATCAGATGACTCAGATCGTTGATACCGCGACTGCCGAGAACCGCCTGCTCACAGATGATGAGAATAAGCAGTTTTCAAGCCTTGAGGCTCAGGCTAAGAACGCGGAGGCAACACTGGCCAACATGGAGAAGATCGAGAACATGCAGCGTGTTCACATCGCTACTCCCATGAGCCAGGAGGAGAAGGATGTAAAGGATTTTGCGGACTTCATCCGTCACGGCGTTACTCAGGAAGATTCCAACATCACCAAAGGTGACAACGGTGCGATCATTCCTGAGACTATCGCAAGAAGAGTTATCGATAAGGTTATCGACATCTCTCCCGTATTTGCGAGAGCTCACAGATACAATGTTAAGGGAACTCTTGATCTTCCCTACATCGCTGATGGCGATAATGACATTGCGATGGCATTCCATGATGAGTTCGTTGACCTTGAGTCCACAGCTCTTAAGATCTCAAGCATTCAGCTTACCGGATATCTGGCAGGCGTGTTCACAAAGATCTCCAAGTCTTTGCTGAATAACACCGATATCGCTCTTGCGAACATCGTTGTTGACGAGATGGCTCGTGCCGTTGCTCTCTTCTATGAGGACAACATTTTCCATGGCCACACACCTGCAGGTGCTTCCGCTATGACAGTTGAGGGAATCACTCAGGCTACACAGGTTATCGAGACAGCTGCAGCCAGCGCATTTACCGCTGACGAGCTCATCACACTTGTAGATACCCTTAAGACTCCCTTCCAGAAGAATGCATGCTTCATCATGGCTCCCGCTACTCTTACAGCGATCCGCAAGATGAAGTACAACACCGGAGAGTATCTGGTAAATCCTGACTTCAGGACAGGATTCGGTACTACCATTCTTGGTAAGCCCGTATTCGTTTCCGATCAGATGGATGCCGCTACCGCAGGTAACAAGTGCATCGTTTACGCTGACTTTGGCGAGGCTCTTGCCGTTAAGATGGTTGAGGAGTTCCAGCTCCAGGCACTCAAGGAGAAGTTTGCGCTTCAGCACGCAGTTGGTTATGTTGGCTGGACTGAGTTTGATGCTAAGATCCAGAACCAGCAGGCTATCGCAGTGCTCAAGATGAAGAACTCTTGATGAAAGCCGAGGTACTGACTTCTTTTAGTGGTACCCTGGTAGGCACCCGTGGGCAGGAGATCGACATAGCGGATGAGGCTGTGTTCAAGGATCTCCTGCAGGCGGGCTATATCAAGCCCGTGAAGGGAAAAACCGAGGCAAAGGCTGATGCCAAGGCCGAGGAAAAGCCTGAGGGTAAAGCTAAGGAGGCAAAGAATGAAGGTAAGCGAGCTAAATCCAAAAAGAGTAGCTGATTATATCAGGGTTGACTACGATGCCCCCGAGACGGAAATGCCCGTGAGGGAGGACTATGAGACCGAGGAAGAGTATGAAGCGGCTCTTGCTCAGTGGAAGGCTGAAAATGCCGACTACTTAAATCTCATGGAAGAAGTCAAAATGCTCATGGATGCGGCGAGCGCCAACATTCAAAAGAGGACAGGTCGTCCCAAGGAATATGTGGAAGAAAACGAGGATCTGACGTATCCATATCTGGCAATGGTCGGAGAAATGTGGGAAAACAGACAGATCCGAGGCGAAAAGGGCGCTTATGTGAATGATTTCGCACTTGGCGCAGTCGATGCTCATGCGGTCAACCTTATTCCGGGAGAAGCTGAGAGCATACTTTACGGAGATTGATATGTTAAGTATCGGGAAATTAAACCACAAGATCACATTCCAGAAACGGACACCTGAGCTGGATGAGCTGGGGCAGGAACATCTCGACTCATTCACTGATTACAAGACAGTGTGGGCTACCATCCATCCCCTGAGGGGAAAAGAATACTGGGATGCCCGGCGCGTGAGGGCGGACGAGATCTTTAAGATCACCATAAGGTATGTCCCGTGGGTTACTGAGGATATGAGAATCCGTTACAAAGACAGATTTTACAATATCACTTCAGTGGCTGATGCGGATATCAGGGGTGAATTTCTTGAGATCTACGCTACCGAGTACGCAAATACACACAGGGAGTAGATATGAGCAGGGTATACAGGATATCAACAAACGCTACCGTGACCATTACGGGCATGGAAGAGCTGGAGCAGAAGATGAGAGCTGCTGTAAAAGTATATCCTGATATCACTTATGAAGTCGTGAGGAAGTGCGGCGAAAAACTTAAGAAGGACCTGAAAGAAGAGACCGATGCTGCAGGCGTTGGTGTGATCACAGGGAACCTTAAGGCCGGATATTCCACGAGAGTCCCGAGTAATCGGACAGGAATGGATGTGGCTTCGTATCTCATGGCGGAAACGAAGAAAAATCCACACTTCCATCTGATTGAACATGGACACCGGATGGTGCCCAGAGGGCCTGCAAAAAGACCAGGCGTACAGAAGGATAAATCCAATAAGGCCAAAGAGGGAACCGGCGGCCGCGGGGTTGCCGGATACCACATGGCTGAAAAAGCCATATCTGAATACGCTCCCAAACATCCAAAGTTTGCCATGGAAGCAATGGAAAAGATATTAAGCAGGGCAGGATTATGATATCAGACATCACTTTAAAAACGGCGATAAATGCCATCATAAGGGAGACCTTCCCAAAGTGCCACCTTTATGGACAGGGTGATGTGGAGGGATACAAATATCCTGCAATATGGCATGAGCTCCGACTGTCTGAGATGAAGGATGCCACGCTGAATACGGTCCAGAAGACCTATATGTCAGTGATCCAATATATCCCGGAAGAGCACAGATCGGAAGCTGATGATCTTAGATTTTATAAAGTATTTCGAGATGCGATGTGCTGCGTCGATGACCGGAACAGATCGCGGAAGATGTGCTTTAAGGTAACTGATGATGATGACGAAAGCGACCGATATATCAAGATCGACTCCATGTCGAACGGATATGTCGGAGAGTCGCTCGACATCTTCGAGATCAACTTCACTTATTCGTTCTACGACTTCAAGGCGGCAGTTAATCCTGAGCCTATCATCGAGGATGTTGATGTTGAAGTTGAAGTTAAAGAAAGGAGTTCATAATGGGACAGCCTAAAGTCACTGTAGACTTTGTCGAAGCGGCTCGTGCGGTGATCAGCCGTGCTGACAGAGGCATCATTGGTATGATCGTCAATGATACTGCGGTACCCGCAAAGAACCCGACGACTATCATCGGGGTTAGCGACATTCCGTCTACACTTTCAGCAACAAATAAGCTGCTGATCTCCAACGCAAGGGAAGGTTATCTTAACCCTGCAAACAAGATCCTGCTTTTCGTTTGCTCACCTGCAGGTACCGATGTATATACAGAGGTGACACCTAACGCAGGCGACAATCCCGCAACGGAGGGATGGTATACCGAGGCCAGCGGAGTTTACGCACCTGCGGCCGATACTCATGTAGTATCCGGAGCAACCTACTACACTGTAGTTGGTACAGAGGTTACTCCTGAAGGTTCCGAGAATCCTTCCACAGAGGGATGGTATGAGAAGGATACAGACAATGTATATTCACCTTCCGAGGATACTTCCGTAGGCGCAAAGACATACTACAGCGTAGCAGCTGCAGCTGTAACTAACGCGGATCCTGGAGATAATCCTTCCACAGAGGGATGGTACGAGGATTCTGCAAGCGGAAAGGTGCTTTCTGCTGATACTTATGTAGTAGCGTCCAAGACATACTATGAGAAGTCCACTACCTCAGGTCTGGATTACGGTCCTGCTCTTACATACTTCGAGACTGCAGGTATCAACTGGCTCATTGCTCCTTCTGCTGAGACGGACGGAAAGATCAATGATATCGTTACCTGGGTAAAGGAGTGTCGTGAGAACAATATCTGCATCAAGGCAGTGCTTCCCAACACAGCAGCTAATCATGAGTCCATCGTTAATGTCACCACAGAGGAGGCAACTGACGGAGTGAACACATACACGACTGAGCAGCTGTGTGCAAGAGTTGGCGGAATCATCGCGACCACGCCTCTTACCGGCGGAAACGCAAGAAGTGCAACATACGCTCCCATGCCTGAGCTGACAAACTGCTCTAAGCTCTCCGTTGTAGAGATGGATCAGGCAGCAGACAACGGTGAGCTCATCATGTTCCACGACGGTGAGAAGGTCAAGCTCGGCAGAGCAGTGAACTCTCTGAAGACCACAGAGAAGTCCGACCAGTGGAAGAAGATCCGCATCGTTGAGATCATGGATATCATTAAGACTGATATTTACAGGACAGCTCAGGATAAGTTCGTAGGCAAGTATGTTGCTTCCTACGACAATAAGATGCTCCTTGTAGCAGCTATCAAGGCTTATCTGGGCGAGCTGGCAAGACTTAAGGCTATCGAAGAGATCGAGGATAGTGATGTTGACCTCAATGTAGAGGCAATCAAGGGCTATCTGGCATCCGTAGGCATTGACTATACGACAATGACTGACGATGAGATCAAGAGGGCCAACACCGGAAGTCATGTATATATCGTGGCATATATCTCAATCCTTGATGCGATCGAGGATATTGCCATCGAGATCAACATCTAAGGAGGTAAACAATGAGCAGAGCATACACACCTGCGAGGATAATGTCCGGTACCTTCGGCTATGCATGGCTGGACGGTACTCCGCTTCCTCAGATCACAAAAGGAGAAGCCAAGGTTTCTCTCGATAAGGAAGAGGTTAAACAGACGGGCAAGAGGGAGAAGGGATACAAGATCGTCGGCACCGACGGCAAGGGATCCATCACCCTCAACAAGATCGATTCAACAATGATCGAGCTTCTTTCTGATGACATGAAGGCAGGAAGGACAACTGAGCACATCCTTATCCTGGCGTTGGATGATCCCGACGCTTTTGGATGTGAGAGGATCCAGCTCAACGGAGTCGTTTTCGATGAGCTCCCCCTGGCAGACTGGGAAGCCGGCAAGCTTGGGGAAGAGTCCATTGCCTTTACATTCTCCTCATGGGAGATCCTGGAGGATGTGAAGCCCGAGTAAAAAGAGGCCACGCCCCTGACTCGGGGGCGTGGTTTTATTTAAAGGAGGTTATGGTATGACATTAACTGAACAGCTGATGCACTCCGACGTGGAAGCGATGAATACCCTTCGGACGGGCACATTTCATTCAAAAAGACTGCAGCGAGTCCTTGGGGCGGACGAGCTGGTGGAGATAACCATAAAAGAGATATCTCCGGCAAAATATAATTCCATAAGAGACGCAAACAAGAATAATTCTGATGAGTTTGCAGTTTATAACAGGATATGTCTGGAGGGAATCGTTGAGCCGAACCTTAAGGACAATGAGTTGATGAAGCATTTTCAGTGTTCGACTCCTATTTCTCTTGTAGAAAAACTTTTCTCCATGGAAGTGGTAGCGATAGCTAATTCCATAGCAGATCTTTCGGATTTTGCTACGGAGGATAAACAGGTTGAAGAAGTAAAAAACTGATAACGACGGACATAGATACGCATTATGCGTATGCGTTGTTCCGTCTGCATCATTGGAAGCCTGATGATTATTTTGAAGCTACAACAAGTCAGAAAATAGTCTACCAGGCATTTATAGATAAAGAGCAGGAAGATATCTCTGAGGAGATAGAGTCCTCTAAGAGGTGAGTATGTCTACACAGTACATTGACGCCGTCCTGAGGCTTACTGATAAGTTCACAGCACCCATGAATGCCGCATTAGGGAAGCTCTCCAATTCCCAGAAAACACTATCGACACTCGGAAGAGCCACCCAAAAGGCAGGGAAGACAATCTCAAGCGTGGGTTCTGCCATTACCACAGGGATCACTGCCCCGGTGGCTGCTTTCGGTGCTGTAGCGGTAAATGAGTTTGGCAGCGTAGATAAGACTCTCCGTTTAGTCCAGCAGACTATGGGAGCTTCTGACGAGGAAGCCGAGAATTTAAGAAAGACTATGCAGGCGGCCGCGGCAGATTCTGTATTTGGAATGCAGGACGCAGCGGACGCTACACTTAATTTTGCAAGAGCCGGGTTTTTAGCCGATGAGGCCGGGAAAATGCTGGCACCTTCCCTTAATCTGGCAGCAGGCACGGCCACGGATCTGTCTGTAGTAACGGAAGGGCTAGGATCCACCATGAAGGCCTTCGGAGCTGACATGGATGAAGCTGGTAATTATGCAGATATCCTGTCTAAGGCGCAGGCGCAGGCAAACACGACGGTATCGAACCTGTTTGATTCCATGAGAACAGGTGGCGCTGCCATGAAGACTGTAGGCTGGGATATAAAAGACCTTTCGGTAGCTACCGGAGTTTTGGGAGACGCGATGATCTCAGGTTCTGAGGCGGGCAATGCATTTAAGACAGGCCTTGCAAGACTTGCAGACCCTCCCAAAGCGGCGGCTGCGGCTCTGGATCAGTACGGGATAGAACTATTTAATCAGGACGGTACCATGAAGTCTTTTATTGAGACTCAGTCCATCCTGCATGAGAAGTTTTCCCAGATGAATGACCAGGAACAGATGGCCGCAGCTTCAGCGATATTTGGAAAGAACCAGATGACAAAGTGGCTGGCTCTGATTCAGAGGAGTCCTCAGGACATTCAGGAAATGTCTGATGCGCTTGAAAATGTGACAGGAAATTCAAAGAAGCAGGCAGACGCTCTGATGAGCGGAGTCGGAGGATCCATTGAAAAACTGAAGTCCAGCTTCGATGTATTGAAGAATGATATTGGCGGGATCTTGGGAGATATCGTCAAACCGGTAATCGATAAAGTCACGGAGATGATGAACGCTTTTAGGGCGATGCCCGAGGAGACGAAGAAAAATATCGTTTCGATGGTCCTCAAGATCGCGGCGCTAGGACCTGCGCTTTTGATATTCGGGAAGCTGGTTACCGGGATTGGTACAGTCATTTCAACCGTCGGGAAGCTGGGAAGAGCTTTCAAGGCGGCAGGATCCATCGTGGGGCTCATCACATCTCCCATGGGCATCGTAGTGGGAGTCCTGGCGGGAGTAGCTCTGGCGACAGTCCTTATTATTAAAAACTGGGATAAAGTAAAGGCCACGGCTCAGAAGGTCTGGGGATTTGTGTCAAGTATAGTCTCAAATATGGGATTCAACTTTACCTACATTTCCGAAGGGTTTAACAAGCTTGTCGGAAGTATAAAAGGTGGAATTGCAAGGATAAAAGAATGGCTGCAGCTTCCCGCTGTAAAAGCCGCTTTAGACTTCTTTACCGGTATATTTGTGACAAAGATCGCGGTGGCGATCGGAATGATATCCGGTATCATCGGGGCAGCAGCTCAGATGATCATGGATGTCGTCGGCGGGATAATGACTGTATTCTCGGGAGTTATCGATTTTATCGTTGGAG
>OMRF01000225.1 GCA_900313435.1 uncultured Lachnospiraceae bacterium
AGTTACCATAACTTTGTAAAATGGACCCTGACCCCGTCCCGGGGGTCCATTTCAATCCTTCCACAGCTTTTTCTTCTGCTGTTTGGAAACAGTCGCGATATAAAGATCCTGCGGGAGAAGGCGGCCTGCGCTGCTCACCGCCTTAAGAAGCGCTGTTGGAATTATTACTGTCTTTCTCTTTTTCATCATATCTACGGCATAATTCGCGCAATACTCAGGAGTAATGCCTTTCAACGCGAATTCCACATTTGCGTTTTCATTAAACTCAGTGTCCACCGGGCCCGGGCAAAGGCAGCCGATATAGACTCTGCTCCCGGTCTCTTGAAGTTCTCTTGCTATCGCCCTTGTAAGACTTACCACATAGGACTTCGTTGCATAATATGTCGCCATGAAAGGTCCTGCCGGTGTCAGTCCTGCCATGCTTGCGACATTTAGAAGATAACCGCCCCCCTGGTCCTTGAATTTTCTAAGCATACTTTTTGTGAAATAATGCATTGCCTTGACATTAAGATCTATCATATCAAGATCCTTCGTAAGGTCAGTTTCGGTAAAGATCCCGCAATCGCCAAATCCGGCATTATTGATAAAAATAGAAACAGGTTCTTTTTGAAGTCTTTCCGAAAGCTCCCTGCATTCCTCCATATTCCTCAGGTCCTTCGGGATCACGAGGCATTTTGCGTCACTATCCATCTGCTCCTTAAGCTGATCCGCCAGCTCTTTCAGCCGCTCCTCGCGTCTTGCCACGAGTATAAGGGAATATCCCTCCTTCGCAAATCTTTTGGCAAATTCCCGGCCGATCCCTGAACTTGCGCCCGTTATCACTGCATAATGTTCTGAACGTTTCATAAATAGACTCCTTTCGGTCTCGCCGGCATTAACCTTCGCCAAACACTTTCCTGTAATCATCCTGGAACTTCTCTATACCGCGATCTGTAAGAGGATGCTTTGTCATCTGTTCGATGACAGAGTAAGGAACTGTAGCGATGTCAGCGCCCGCAAGCGCACACTCCGTTACGTGAACGGGATTTCTGATACTCGCTGCGATTATCTCTGTCTCAAGAGCATAATTTTCAAAGATCACGACGATATCTCTGATAAGCGCTATGCCCGACATACTGATATCATCAAGCCTTCCCATGAACGGTGATACATATGTCGCGCCGGCTCTTGCGGCAAGAAGCGCCTGATTCGCTGAGAAGATAAGCGTTACATTAGTCTTGATCCCCTCCGCCGAGAGGACCTTGACTGCCTTAAGGCCTTCAGCTGTCATCGGGATCTTGACGACCATATTGGGATGGATCGCGGCGATCGCCCGGCCCTCCTTGATCATTCCCTCTGCATCTACTGTTGTGGCCTTAACTTCGCCGCTGATGGGGCCGTCCACAATAGAAGTGATCTCCTTGATGACCTCGTTAAAATCTCTCCCCTCCTTGGCAATGAGCGACGGGTTTGTGGTAACGCCACAGATAACCCCCATGTCATTGGCCTTTCTGATGTCTTCAACATTTGCTGTGTCGATAAAGAATCTCATTTTTAATCCTCCCTCTAATTTGATGAATGTGGCCTGCTAATCAGTAGTTTGCCATTCGAAGAGCGGAGAAGTCAATACGCAGTTTGGGCTCCCCGGACAGTTTTGGACCCCCGGGACTGTCCCGGGGGTCCAAAACGGAGGCACGGGGAGTCCAAAACATGATATAATGCCAGTAAGTCAGAGTCCGGATAGACAGGGAGAAACGATGAACAAGACCAGAAAATTCATAAGTGTCCTTATGACACTCAGTATTATCACTGTTGTATTGGCGGGATGCGGCCAAAACGAAAGCGCTGCCACAAAGCTTTCAGATCGTGCGGTCATTCAAGACAAGGAATTCGGAGGAGTTTATATCGACATTACCATAGACGAATTCAATGATATGGGTTTCGAATTCGGTGACGGTGTAGACATTACCTTTTCAAATGGTTATGAACTCAAGAATATTCCATATTACAATGGTTATTATACACAGCCGGGAGATGCGCTGCTTGTGGGTTATCCCGGCTATCCGCACATAGAGGCCGCTATCTGTAACGGACCTTCCCTGTGGAAAGAATTGGGGCTTGTGGAAGGTGACTTCGCCGAAATAACACTCGTGAAAAAGGGCGAGTATCTTAATATTCAGGAAGCCCGTGACATTCATTATCAGGACGACCGTTCCCGTTATCCGGATGATGCTACATTTGCCAATTTCAGAAGTGTCAAAGCCGGCAACATACGTGAGAATACCCTGTACCGATCGGCATCGCCCTGTGACAACCAGCATAACCGCGCGCCCTATACAGACGATCTTGCAGAAGAAGCAGGGATCGACCTGATACTGAATCTTGCGGATAATGACGAAAAGATAAACGGATATAAAGAAAAGAGCGATTTTGACTCGCCGTATTTCTGGTCCCTGTATACCGAAGGGAATGTAATACCCATCGCGCTTTCTGCCAATTACGGAGCTGATGACTTCCGTGAAAAACTTGCTAATGGCCTCAGGGAGATCATAAAAAAAGACGGGAGCATACTTATTCACTGTACCGAAGGGAAAGACAGGACCGGTTTTGTCTGTATGCTGTTGGAAGCGCTGTGCGGTGCCGGATATGAAGAGATAGAAAATGATTATATGATCACTTATGAAAATTACTATGGCATAACCACCGAAACCGACAAAGACAAGTACGATACCCTGGTAGATGAAGTCATGATCCCCATGATACGTGTTTTTGCGGATGATAAGAATGTTGATGTGAAAAAAGCTGATCTTTCCCCTTATGCGGAGAAATATCTGAAGCAGTCAGGGCTTACGGAAGAAGAGATTGGGAAAATAAAGGAACGGTTTGGACCCCCGGGACGGGGTTAGGGGTCCAAAAACATAGCGGGGGCTTTCAAAGGGTCTATTTCCTTCTCTTCCTGACTTTTCTTACCGGGTACGCATTCAGATCCTTCTTTATCTCGATCACCGCGCCGCCGACGAATTCTATGGTGAAGGTCTTTTTGGCATAGGTCATCTTCCGAAGATAATTAAGAAGCCGCGGGCGGTAGAAGGCTTTTCTGTCTGAAAGGGATAACAGTTCTTTGATATTATCCTCTTCATCCCTGTTCATCAGGCTTATCCTGTCAAGGATCCGTTCCTTTTCTTCTTCGAGTTCTTTTACCCCTTTACTCATCTGGCTGATAATGAGATCGGTATATCGAACATATTCCTCTTCGTAGTCGGGGAGAGTCGTTTCAAGCGTCATGGCATTCTTGACATCCTTGGCATTTTCGATAAAGGAATTGACCGCCTTTAGAACGACCTCTTCAAACTCTTCGATCAAAATAACATCACTGCAACATCTTCTCGGGCCGCTCTTGATCCTGGTAGAGCACATAAGACAGTTTCCCTTCGAGATCCTGTAAGCACTGCCGCATTTTTTACAATAGAGCTTGTATGGGGAAAAAGGCTTCGTCCGTCTCATCATTTCGGCCTGGGCTTTCAGCCAGACCTCGTGGGAGACTATGGGCTCATGGTGATCCTTGATGTAATACAGGGGGACGATCCCGTTATTTTTCTCCCGAACCTTGTTTAAAACGTCAGTGGTACAGGTCTTCTGGAGCATGGCGTCACCCGCGTATTTTTCGTTTTTCAGCATCCTTCTGATCGTTGCTTTGTACCAGACTTTGCCGCTCGGGGAGGAGATACCCCGGGTATTGAGAAAATCGCATATGTCACCGTAGGAAACCCCATCTATCAGCATTTCATAGATCTTTCTTACTACCAGCGCTTCCTCCTCGACTACAACCATATCGCCATGTTCGTTCTTCTTGAAGCCCAAGAACCGGGAAAAGCCCATTGATACCTTCCCCTGCTGATAACGATATTGAAGACCGAGCTTCACGTTCTGCGACAGACTTATTGACTCCTGCTGCGCGAGGGATGCCATGACGGTGAGCAGGAATTCCCCGCCGGAGTCCATAGTGTTGATGTTCTCCTTTTCAAAATAAACAGGAACCCTGTGCGCCTTCAGCATCCTTGCGTAGCCGAGGCAGTCTATCGTGTTCCTCGCAAAACGGGAGATGGACTTCGTAACAATAAGGTCGATAAGCCCCTTTTCCGAATCGCGCATCATACGGATGAACGCCTCACGGTGCTTTACCGAGGTGCCCGAGATCCCTTCATCCGCATATATCCCTGCCAGACACCAGCCGGGTGTCTTATCG
>OMRF01000224.1 GCA_900313435.1 uncultured Lachnospiraceae bacterium
TAAGATCAAAACCATGGCCTCCGAAGATCAGCATGAAGATTGCGAAGGTAACGATATAAGTCCCCGGTATCTTGAGATCGATGACACCCATCAGAATGAGGAAGATCGCACCGGCGAGAAGACAGATCACTGAGGTCTCACCGATCGTTCCCGGGATATTACCAAGCAGCATTGAAAGCGGGTCAGCTTCTCCTCCGGCTTTGATGAGCGCAAGGGGTGTTGCCCCGCCGAATACATCTTCATATCCCGGATACTGTGAGAAATCCGTCATTATGGAGGTAAAGCTGATAACGAGGAAGCATCTTGCGCCAAGAGCCGGATTCATGAAATTCTGTCCGAGTCCGCCAAAGAGCATCTTTACAACTATGATAGCAAAAGCGCTTCCCAGAATAGGTATCCAGAAGGGTACCGATGAAGGAAGGTTGAGCGCGAGTAAGAGACCCGTGACAACAGCAGAGAGATCCTTTATCGTGTACTTCCTGTGGAGGAGCTTTTCATACAAAGCCTCGGAAAGTACTGCCGTACCTACGGAAAGGATTACGATGATAAATGCCCTGTACCCGAAATTAACGATACCGAAGATCGTGGCGGGAAGCAGGGAAATGATCACACAGAGCATGATCTTCTGTGTGTCCATCCGCTCTCTCACATGCGGATTGGAGGTTACTTTAAGCTTTTTTTCCACTATTCTCACCCCTTACTTTTTTTCTTCGGCCTTTGCCTTTTCTTTAGCCTGCGCTGCCCTCTTTGCCGCAAGGACAAATTTCTTCTTTGACTTGATATCCTGTGCCAACGGTCTTTTCGCGGGGCAGACAAAGGAACAGCTTCCACATTCGATACACTCAAGTCCGTACCATTTTTCAAAGAGCTCATCATTGGAGTGTTCAGCATAATCCGCAAGACGTGAAGGAATGAGTCTCTCGGGGCAGGCGTCAACACATCGTCCGCAATTGATACAGTTCGTAGTCTCATTGGCACTGGCCTCGTCGAAGGTAAGCGCGAGGAGCGCCGAAGTAGTCTTCGTTACCGGAGCCGAAAGATCAAACATTGCAAAGCCCATCATCGGACCGCCCGAGATCAGCTTTTCTGGCTCCTTGACAAAGCCACCGGCTTCATCAACTATCTGCTTAAAGGATACACCGCATGGCACCCTGAAATTTCTGGGTTCACATACTGCATCTCCGGTCACTGTGAATGTTCTGTCTATAAGGGGTATCCCTCTTGTGACCGCATCATCTATGGCTGCTATCGTCGAGACATTATCAACTATGCAGCCGGCGTCGGCGGGAAGCATCTTTGAATTTATATCGCGACCTGTAACGGCATGGATGATCTGACGTTCTCCACCCTGTGGATATTTCGTAACAAGGGTCGTTACGGATATCTTTTCATCATTTGATAAAAGCTTATTAAACTTTTCTATACAGTCCGGCTTGTTGTTCTCTATCGCAAAGACCCCCCTCGCCTTAGGAAAGAGAGAAAGTATGATCCGCATGCCGGAAATAAGCTTTTCCGGACTTTCGAGCATCGTTCTGTAATCGCTGGTAAGATAAGGCTCGCACTCTGCGGCATTCATAATGATGTAATCGATCTTCCTCGGATCCTTCGGTGAAAGCTTGACGTGCGTAGGGAAGCCGGCTCCGCCCATTCCGACGATTCCTGCCTCTTTGATCTTTTCAATGATCTCTTCGGAAGAGAGTTTCGAGGGATCATCTGTCCCTTTGAACTCCACTGAACTGAACTTTCCGTCGGATTCAATGACAATACAGTCTGACATATCACCGACAGCACCACGCCTCTTCTCAAGACTCTTTACCGTTCCCGAAACGGAAGAAAATACAGGTGCTGAAACAAATCCACCCGCCTCAGCGATCTTCTGCCCGCGAAGAACGGTATCCCCAACAGAAACGATCGCCTTTGCGGGGGCGCCGATGTGCTGGGAAAGCGGAAATACATATTCTCCCTCAGGACGAAACTCCTTTACGGGCTTGTCCTTTGAAAGTTCCTTCCCTTCGAAGGGATGTACTCCGCCTTTGAACGTTCTCTGGCTCATACTTGGGATATCCTCCTTTGCCTCTTATAATGCCGGCGAACAAAAAAAAACAATTCCCGACTTTCCAATGATAACACTTTTTACCAATAAAAGCGCAAAAGCAAGGTCGTTTATTGTTGAACATTTATGTTCAAAATGCGATACAAAAGATATATGAAAACCTTCAATACGGAAAAAGAAATATCACCTGAATACCAATATCTGCTCTCATCCTGTGATGAGACGGGTACAAAGCCCTTATTCTTCGATATCGAAACTACGGGCTTTTCACCCAGGAGCAATATGGTCTATCTCATAGGCCTTTCTTTTCCTGATGAAAATAAAAAGCTTTGCGCAATCCAGTTCCTTACAGAAGGCATAGATGACGAAAGGGAACTTCTTCTTTGCTTTCTTGAAATGTTAAACAAGCATTCCGATATGATCCTCACCGGCTACAACATCAGTTCCTTTGACATCCCGTTCCTGAATGCAA
Organism: uncultured Lachnospiraceae bacterium; assembly: GCA_900313435.1. GTDB lineage: Bacteria > Bacillota > Clostridia > Lachnospirales > Lachnospiraceae > RUG306. Next base: position 2,526 of record OMRF01000224.1, read on the forward strand.
GGCTTTTAAAGTACTCTCTTCCTTCGATCCCGCTTTCACACAGAGATCTTTTTTCCGATGTGAAGAAACTTTCAAATATCTTTCCCATGAAGGGAAGGCGGCTTTTGGATATTGAAGCCTTTCTCGGGATCGTTAGAAAAGAAGATAAGTCCGGAGGCGACCTCATCCCGGTTTTCTTTGAATACGCGCTTTCTCACGAAAAAAGATACGAGGAACAGCTTCTTTTACATAATCTTTCAGACATCCTTGATCTTTTTCCCCTCCTCGTCCTTGACGAATTAAAGAAGCTCTTTTCTCCGGGGCTTTCCGTAAAAAAGATCGTTTTATCGGATACCAATTCAGTCTCGTTTTCCGGAAACAGCGGCATACATATATTTTCACCCTTTTCCATACGAACGGATCAATTCTTCATTTCCTTCGAAAAAGAGGAGATAAAAGGAACGATACACTTTGATCACCGCGTGTTGAAGCATTTCCTTGCGAACAAAAACGCCTATGTTTATCTCATCGATGAAGAAAGGATAATACCA
>OMRF01000288.1 GCA_900313435.1 uncultured Lachnospiraceae bacterium
GTCTTTCCAAGCCCCATATCATCGGAAAGGAGTCCAAAGAGCTCATTTTCCTTAAGATCAAGAAGCCATTCCACTCCCCTTTTCTGGAAATCCTTCAGTACGTCATCAAGAAGAAGCTTCCTTTCCGATCCCTCCTTCATCCGCCTGAGAGAATCTACGACAGATGAAAAGCCACTGTCATAGCTCTCCGGAAATTTATTATTCTCCTTCAGCCACTCCGAAAGTCCCGCGGCCCTGTAATGAGGAACCCTGACCTCCCCCTCCTCCATATCCTTCGGGGACAGATCAAGCTCCGAGAAAAGCTCCCTGATGCTCTCGATCTCCTGCGTATATTCAAGGAGCCTGCCGTTTTTAAGTTTTACAAATCTCTTCTTCGGGTCATATTTTGCAAGGATCTCCGAAAGTTCTTCGGGGGAAAGGTTCCCGCCCTTTAAGGATAATGTGAGATCGTTTCCGTTCCTCGATATGGAAAAGGTTCCCGGAGAAGGCCGCATAGAGGCTATCCTGTCTGAAAGAAAGACCGAAGCCTTTTCCTGAAGAGCGGCAAGCCCCTTTTTAAGAAAGCGGTATATTTCCTCCTCTCCCTCTATGAGCTGTCTGTCCTTTTCCCGGTCATACGCGGTCGTGTATTTATCGATCACATCCCGCACAGCCTGTTCTTTTTTGAAATCCCGTTCTTTAAGCGCTTTTGTTTCGAACAGGGGATATCTTATCTCACCGTAATCGCAGCTTCCTTCTATGGATACCCGGTTTTCCCCGTCAAGGTCAGCCTTTATTTCTATTTCCCTTAAGCCGTAGTCCTCTTCTTTGTTCATTTTCAGAGGATCGTTCAAGACAAAATACTGAAGGGAAAGATCCCTTTTGTCTGGATCGCTCCTCCAGTATTCAGTGATATTGTCATTGAAGGACCAGTAAGGGACGCCTGAAAAATCCCTCTTCTTCAATCTGTAGATCTTTTGGTTCCTGAATACGAAAAAATCCGTAATCCCGGGTACCACGCCGTCAGAATCAAGAAAATAGCCCCACACCGTCTGCCGGAACCTTATATCTGAGAAGAGACCTCCTCCTGCCTTTTCGATCTTATCAAACAATTTCGGTGTGACCGTAAGAAACAAAGGCTGCCCGGTGAAGCGGTATTCCATATCCCTTCCCTTGTGGGGATGGCAAACTATCGCCTCATCCCCTGCCGCCTCAAAAAGCCTGTCAAAGACATCCTTGCCGAAAGAACCTCTGCTTTCCTCAAGAAAAGAAAGATACTTTTTTGACTGTCCGGTAAGGAGTTCTCTTTCAAGTCGAAGGGAAACTCCTCCGCCTTCCAACTCTCTTTTTTCATCAAAGGAACGGAAGAGTCCCAAAAAGGACTCAACCTGGAAGGGACGTCCCCTCTTCACGCCGTCGGAAAGACGAAGCCAGAAAGAGGCCTTCCCATTCCCTTTCCAGTCAAAGAGGATCCGGGGATAAAGCTCTATCTCCCTTTCAATCTCTTTCATAAACTTTTCTTAAGGCAAGCCAGATAACGCAGGCGTATGCAGTCCCGATCAAAGCCGTAATGAGCTGGGTCAGCGAATAGGTGGTCTGGAGCACCGGAAGCATTGCCTGAAGCTTTTCGGGGAGGGGCACTATGGTAAGAACCCCATAAGAGATCGTAAGTGTCATAAAGCCGGCCTTTAGAAGGCTGCCTATCACTCCTCCCAAGACCACATTCATGAATGCTTTTCGTTTTCTCACAAACAGCCAGACTAACGTAACAAGCACCACGTTTCCCGCCATAATGAGAGGTATGAGCGCCGGAACAGCCTTCATTACAGGGGCTCCGGTGATCAGAAAGGCAGTTATGGGAGTCAGCACCGAAAGGACCACCCCCCAGAAATAACCGCAGGTCAATACCGCAATGATGAGGCAGGCATTGATGATGGGACCGGTAATAAATACGCTGAGATTCTTAAAAAGCTGACTTATTATGCATATTGCAAGAAGGACAGCTGCTGTGGTGATAAACTTGACTTTTGATTTCATTTTTTGCTCCATCCTATTTCCAAAAAAGACGAACAAGATTATATCAATCGAGTAGGGCGGATTCAACCGCCCTCTCACACCACCGTACATGCCGTTCGGCATACGGCGGTTCAACATAACTTCAAGGCGTGA
>OMRF01000222.1 GCA_900313435.1 uncultured Lachnospiraceae bacterium
ACATCAGACGAGAAGGTGGAACCCCAAGATGGCACCCTTCATCTTCACGGAGAGAAACGGTATCCACATTATCGATCTCCAGAAGACAGTAGGGATGGTGGATGATGCCTACAATGCGATATTCGATATCGTTCAGCAGGGAGGAACGATCCTCTTTGTAGGAACGAAAAAGCAGGCACAGGACGCCGTAGCCGAGGAAGCAGACCGCTGCGGTATGTATTATGTAAATCAGAGATGGCTCGGCGGGATGCTCACAAATTTCAAGACCATCCAGAGCCGTATCGGAAGATTAAAGAAGATCGAAAAGATGTCCTCAGACGGAACCTATGATGTACTTCCGAAGAAAGAGGTTCTTGAGCTTGAGAAGGAAAAAGAAAAGCTTCAGAGGAATCTCGGCGGGATCAAGGAGATGAAGCATCTTCCCGATGCCGTATTCGTGATCGATCCGAAGAAGGAGCATATCTGTGTTTCAGAGGCGAGAGCTCTCGGACTTACCATTATCGGTATAGCCGATTCAAACGCTGATCCCGACGAACTTGATTATATCATCCCCGGAAATGATGACGCCATCAGGGCTGTGAAACTTCTCACAAGAGCCATGGCTGACGCAGTCATTGAGGCAAAGCAGGGGACTGAAGAGGCAAGAAACGAAGCCGCAGAAGGCAAAGAGGAGGAATAATAATGGCAGCAGTAACAGCAGCAATGGTGAAGCAGCTCCGTGAGGATACCGGGGCCGGCATGATGGAGTGCAAAAAGGCTCTTGCCGAGACCGACGGTGATATGGAGGCTGCGGTTGAATATCTGAGAAAGAACGGACAGGCAAAGGCTGAGAAGAAGGCCGGAAGGATAGCGGCTGAGGGACTTTGCGATGTGGCTATCGAAGGAAACAATGCCGCCGTTGTCGAGGTTAATTCCGAGACAGACTTTGTAGCGAACAATGCTGATTTCAGAGCTTACGTTGGAAAGGTGGCTGCTGCCGCACTTAAGACAGATGCCGCTGATATAGATGCTTTCCTTAATGACAAATGGCCTGAGGATACTTCAAAGACCGTTAAGGAGGCTCTTACCGATGAGATAGCAGTGATAAGCGAGAACCTTTCTATCAGGAGGTTCAAGAAGGTAAGTGCTACTGACGGTGCCGTGGTTTCATATATTCACGCCGGCGGAAAGATAGCAGTTCTTGTTCATGGTGCCTGCGGAAATGTCACCGACGACGTCAGGGAGGCTCTTAAGAACGTGGCTATGCAGATCGCTGCCATGAATCCTAAATATGTGAGTGATGCTGATGTAGATCAGGAATTTCTCGAGCATGAAAAAGAGATCATCATGGCTCAGATCGAGAATGACCCGAAGGAAGCCGCAAAGCCCCAGAATGTTAAAGAGGGTATGGTAAAGGGCCGTCTTTCAAAGGAACTCAAGGAGGTATGCCTTCTTGACCAGATCTATGTAAAGGCAGAGGACGGAAAGCAGTCTGTTCAGAAATATCTTGAAGCTGTTTCGAAGAACAACGGTACAGACCTTAAGATAGTTGAATTTGTTCGCTTTGAGACAGGCGAAGGAATTGAAAAGAAGCAGGAGAACTTTGCAGAGGAGGTTGCAAAGCAGATCCAGTAAGCCGGCGCTTCATACATCTGTACGCCGGGCACCGCGTGATCCGGTGTCCGGCTTTTTTTGACAAAGGGCAAAGAGATGGATGATTCATCAAACAAAAGTACAGCCGAGCAGGAGATGCTCCTCAGGCGGCAGAGGGAGAGAAGAAAGAGAATCCACAGGATAAAGACGGGTATAATATCCTTTATCGTGATCTATATCCTTGCTTCCATAGTGATGCTCTTTGTTCTGTCGTTTTCCGCAGCCTCAATGCACCGTCAGATCCGTGATCTTTCGGAAAAGGTTTCAAAGCTTGAGGCAGCCAAGGCAGCAAGAAAGACGATCATAGAATCGGTGCAGCCGCAAAGTGACATACTTGTTGCCGATACAAAGACTGCGGAAAAAAATCTCGCGGGAGAGAAGGATACATTAAAGGTCTATCTGACCTTTGACGACGGACCGAGCTCCTATACGAACAAGATCCTTGATATTCTTGATGATTACGGCGTGAAGGCCACCTTCTTCGTGGTGGGTAAGAATGACGAGGACTCAAGGATCGCAATGAAGAGGATCGTGAATGAGGGGCATACGATAGGTCTTCATTCCTTCAGTCACAAATACAGCGATATCTATGCCTCATTGGAGGCTTTTTCAGCGGATTTCGAAAAGATCAGGAAATATGTATATGACGTGACGGGAATAGACTCAAAATATTACAGATTTCCCGGTGGAAGCTCAAATACCGTTTCGCAAACGGATATGTCGGAGTTCATTAAGTTCCTGGACGAGAAGAACATAACTTACTTCGACTGGAACGTTGCGAACGGGGATGAGACCTCATCTGATTATACTGTTGAGGAGCTCATTGAAAATGTAATGAATGATGTGGTAAAATACAAAACGTCCGTTGTTTTGATGCACGAAGCAGCGGATAAGGGCCGTACGGTCGAGTCACTGCCGCGATTGATAGAGCTCCTTCAGCAGAAGGGAGCCCTGATCCTTCCGATAAGCCGCGACACTACGGTTATACAACATGTCAAGCTTAAAGAAGGTGAATAGTTTACAGGAGGAAAAGGATTATGGGTTTTTTTAAGGATCTGAAGGAAGATTTTTCCGATGCGGTAGATGAGCTCATTCCGGGTGGAAAAGCCGATGATGATGAGTTTAAGAAAAAAGAAGATATTTCTCTTGCAACGGAAAATAAGGATGTAGATGTTGAGGAGGAATTGAACAAGCTTGACGGACTCCTTGCTTCTGTTTCAAAGAAGGTTGATTCAAAGAGGGAGACCGGACCTGTTGAACCTGTCGAGATTCCTAAGCCGTCTTTCTTCTCTATGGATTCTGGGAATGTTACAGAACCCGGTGAGGCCTTTGAGGAGACCCCGAAGGAAAAAGAAACTCCCGCTTTCTCAGCGGATGATGAGATGAAAGAGATCAAACCCGAAACAGAAGAAACAGTACAAACAGAAGAAAAGGAGAATACAGATATGGATAGCAACAACACATTCAATTTCGATAGTCTTTCTGCACCGGTTGAAGAACCTGAAAAGATCGAAACACCTGCACCTGCTCCTGTTGAAGAGCCTGCAGCGACTTACAGGACCCAGTCCGCAGGAGCGGCTCCTGTAGATCAGAACGCGGTTTCTGACGAGAACGCAGTGATCACGGCTGGTATGACTATCACCGGTGACCTTACATCAACAGGCTCGATCAGCGTTGAAGGTCTCATAAACGGAAATGTAAACTGCAACGGAAAGCTTACTGTTACAGGTACGATAAAGGGCAACTCAACATCTTCAGAGTTCTTTGCTGATCAGGCGAAGATAGAGGGTGAGGTCACTACACAGGGAACGGTGAAGGTTGGCGTAGGATCAGTCATCATCGGAAACATCAATGCTACAAGTGCCGTGATAGCAGGCGCTGTAAAGGGCGATATCGATGTTCAGGGACCCGTTGTTGTAGATACTTCTGCAGTAGTCATGGGAAATATCAAGTCACGTTCCGTACAGATCAACAACGGTGCTGTGATCCAGGGCTTCTGCTCACAGGAATACGCAGACGTAGACGTAGAGAGCGTATTCGCTTAATATGAAGAGATTTCTCCTGAAGCTCTCCGGCGAGGCTCTTGCCGGAGAAAAGAAGACAGGCTTTGACGAGGCTGCCGTTCTTGAGGTAGCAAAGGAAGTAAAGGAGCTTCTTGAGAACAAAGTTCAGCTTTCGGTCGTGATAGGCGGGGGCAACTTCTGGAGAGGCCGGTCCTCGGAAAAGATCGACAGGA
>OMRF01000372.1 GCA_900313435.1 uncultured Lachnospiraceae bacterium
CTTTCCTTCAGGGCATATTCAACTATCCTGTCATAGTCGTTTCTTCTGATAGTTATCTTCATCAAAAAACTCCGCTCATATCTTACATCTTCAGGTCACATGCCGCCTGCTCATAATCGATGAGTGTCGTGATCGTGGGTGTGTCCGAGCATACGGCGCAGCCCTTTCCTCTCGGCGGCAGCTTGATCTTGTGAAATTCCATCTTCAGCGCGTCATAAGTCAGAAGATATCCTGCAAGCAGCTCTCCCGTACCGGTGATGTATTTGACCGCTTCCATGGCCTGAAGCGAGCCGATGACACCTCCCATGGCGCCTATCACGCCGGCCTGCTTGCAGGTAGGCACCGCATCCTTCGGGGGCGGATTCTTGAATATACATCTGTAACAGGGGCTCTCCCCCGGGATGATTGTCGTGAGCTGCCCCTTGAACCTTATTATCCCTGCATGGGAGAATGGCTTTTTTGCCATCACGCAGGCATCATTGATAAGGAACTTTGCGGGGAAATTGTCCGTCCCGTCAAGGATGAAATCATAATCCCTGATAAGGTCAAGAATGTTTTCGCTTGTTACGAACTGATAATATGTATTTACGGTAATGTCCGGATTGATGGCGCGCATCGTCTCTGCCGCGGACTCGACCTTCTTCTTTCCGATGTCATTTGTCGTATGGATGACCTGACGCTGAAGGTTTGAAAGGTCCACAACGTCCGCATCCACTATGCCTATGGTCCCGACGCCCGCTGCCGCAAGATAAAGCGCCGCCGGCGCTCCAAGGCCTCCCGCGCCTATTATCAGGACCTTCGCGTTCAGTAATTTCTTTTGCCCTTTTGCACCTATCTCTTTTAAGATGATATGCCTTGAATATCTCTCAAGCTGTTCATTGGTGAATGCCATCAGGCGCCTCCTCCCATGAAATACAAAAACTCTATCTCATCGCCTTCCTTCAGGGCATGAGTTTCAAAATCCTCCTGATCGATAAATTCCTCATTGACGGATACTGTCACATACTCAGGCGTCTCCACATTTTCAAGCTCGATAAGCTTTGAAACTGTGAGTCCGTCCTCAACCTCTTTTTTGTTTCCGCCTACTGTTATTACCATATCTCACCTCCGCTATTATTTTGATCCTTCTATCGCTTCCAGAAAATCGGATACAAGATCATTTTGATCCTCTATCCCGACGCTTACCCTTACGGTATCGTCATATACGCCCGCGGCCTCTCTGGTCTCTTCATCCGAATGGATATAAATGGTTGATGCGGGATGAATGACAAGTGTCCGCACATCCCCGATATTTGAAGCTATACAGGCATATTTCAGATTGTTTATTATCTTAAACGCCCTCTCGCGGCTTCCTGCCCGAAATGAAAGGATGCCGCCGCCGTAGCCTCGAAGTTCACTTTCTACAAAGCTGTGATAGGGATGGTCCTTCAGTGTAAGATAATTGACCTCTATCCCCTCGATCCCGTCAAGAGCCTTTGCAAGCGCCTCTGCGTTTTTGCATATCCTCTCCATCCGAAGCGAAAGGGTATCAAGCCCGATATAGCTGAAAAAGGCGTTCATAGGCGCCATGCAGCCTCCAAGGTTCTCCCATATATCCGTCCTGAGCCTTACAAGAAGGGCCATGTTTTTGCATTTCTTAAAACCGGAAAGCACTTTGTACTTGTCAAAGTCCCACGGGAATTTCCCGCCGTCGACTATGATCCCGCCTATGGAATTGCCGCCTCCGTTTATATATTTTGATGTGGAATGGATGACGACATCGGCGCCCAAAGATAATGGATTTGCGATATAGGGCGTTGCCGTGGTGGAATCCACAAAGAGAGGGATATTATTTTCATGCGCTGCTTTTGAGACCTTTTGGACATCCATTACCTTCAGCGAAGGATTGCTGATAAGCTCTCCGAATATGAGCCTGGTCCTCCTGGTGATAAGGCTCCTTATCTCTTCTTCATCCGGCTCATGCGAAAAGACCGTGTGTATCCCGAATTTTTCAAGATCCCGGAATAGGTCTATGGTCCCGCCATAAAGGCCGCTTGAAGCCACTATCTCATCACCTGACTCGCAGATCGCAAAGATCGAGGCCATTATCGCAGACATGCCGCTGCTGCAGCATACCGCCCCTATTCCGCCTTCAAGCTCGTTTATCCTTTGTTCAAAGGCTGACACGGTCGGATTCCCTATCCTCGTATAGGCATAGCCCATGCTCTTGTGTGCAAATACCTTCTCAAACTCCTCCATGCTGCCATAACGGTATGCGCTCACCTGCGATATCGGAGGAAGGATCTCCCTGTTTGCGAATCTTTGTATCGCCCTGCCGTGCAAAAGCCTTGTATCAAACTGCATCAGACACCACCTGACTTATATGATGTAATACCATTCCTCGCTCTGCTTTATCTCTTCCGTCTTGCGGGAACCGGGGCCGCTCTTGTACTCAAGCTCCTGATTCTTGACGCTGACACGGGTGTCGGCGGGCACGGAGCTTGTGAGGAAGACATTTCCTCCGATCACCGCGTTTTTCCCGACAACGGTCTCGCCTCCAAGAACAGAAGCGCCGGAATAGATCGTAACATTATCCTCAATCGTGGGATGGCGCTTGACCCCTGAGAGTGCCTGTCCTGCCCTTGTGGAGAGCGCTCCGAGCGTTACGCCCTGATAAAGCTTTACATGATCTCCTATGACAGCCGTCTCACCTATGACAACGCCTGTTCCGTGATCGATGAAAAAATTCTTTCCGATGGTCGCCCCGGGATGGATATCGATGCCCGTTCTCGAATGCGCGTATTCCGTCATGAGCCGCGGGATCACGGGCACCATCAGAAGGTAGAGTTCGTGGGCGATCCTGTTTGTCGTTGATGCCACGATCCCGGGATAAGCAAGCATTATCTCTTCAAAACAGCCTGCCGCAGGATCACCCTCAAACGCTGCCTCTATATCCCCTTCCACATATTTCCGGATCGTCCTGATCCTTTTGAAGAACTCCTTGCAGATGCGGTAGCTCTCGATCCTTCGCTCTTCGTCAGTCATCGTGCCCCGTTTTTTACAAAAATCAAGGGCGTTATATACCTGCTTGTTCAGGTGATAGAAGACATCCTCTATGATCACTCCGATCTCATGCTTCGGGTTGTATATCTTGTAGGTCTTGTCCCTGAAATATCCCGGAAATATGATCTTGAAAAGATTGTCAACTATCGCCCTGATTTCCCTGACATCAGGCTTATTGAATATGTTTACCGCATCTATCCCCCGGTTTTCTTCGTAGTCCGAGCAGATATCCTCAACTATGTCATCGATCTCTTCAGTGTTAAATACCTGTTCCATTTGTGGTCCTCGTTATGATTGATTATGCGAAGGTTTTTAAGATCCTAACCAGTGCGTCTATGTCATCCGGTGAATTGTAAAGCGCTATCGTAGGCCTCACAACGCTCTCATAACCAAAGTGCCGAAGCACCGGCTGTGCGCAGTGATGACCGACTCTTACCGCTATACCGTATCGGTCAAGCCTCTCTCCGACCTCTTCATCAGAGTAGCCGTCAAGCTTGAACGCAAGCGCGGATGCCTTGTTTGCTGCCGTTCCGACAAGATGGAGTCCGTCCACCTTTGAAAGCTCTGAAAGCGCATAAGTAAGTAATTCATGCTCCCACTTGTTGACGTTTGGCATCCCGATAGCTTCAAGATATTCAAGCGCTGCAGAAAGCCCCACAGCGTCCCCGATGCTTCCGGTGCCTGCCTCGAACTTGTTGGGCGCGGGATTGTATATGGTCCTTTCAAAGGTGACATCCTTTATCATGTTCCCGCCGCCGTGATAAGGCCTTGCGGCTTCGAGCAGCTCCTTCTTTCCGTACACCGCTCCGATGCCCGTGGGAGCGAAGATCTTGTGCCCCGAGAACACGAAGAAATCAGCATCCATCGCGCTCACATTTACAGGGATATGGGCAACCGACTGTGCCCCGTCCACAAGGATCCTGACCCCGTGCATGTGCGCTATCGCGATAAGCTCCTCTATCGGAGTCACGGTCCCGAGAGTGTTTGAAACATGGGTCACCGAAACGAACTTTGTGTTCTTTGTAAAGAGCTTCTCGTATTCGCTCAATATGAGCTGCCCGTCCTTGTCGCAGGGTATTACCTTTATGACAGCGCCTGTCTCCTCGGCGATCAGCTGCCATGGAACTATGTTGGCGTGATGCTCAAGGATAGAGACTATGATCTCATCACCGGGTTGGAGGGTCGGCTTTACATAAGCGTTTGCAACGAGATTGATGCCCTCTGTCGTTCCCCGGACGAAGACTATCTCATCCTTTGAAGGAGCGCCTATGAAACGCCTTACTGTCTCCCTCGCGTTCTCATAGGCATCGGTAGACCTTGCCGCAAGGGCATGCGCGCCCCTGTGGACATTGGAATTTTCGTGTTCGTAAAAGTACTTGAGCCTGTCTATGACGACCTGGGGCTTTTGGGTGGTGGCCCCGTTGTCGAGCCACACGAGGGAGCTTCCGTTTATCTTTTCCTTAAGGATCGGGAAGTCATCCCGAATCTGCCGGAGGGTCTTGCTCCCTATTATTATGGTGTCGTCCCTGCCCTCTTTGTTCCTGTCAGGCTCTTGTCCGACTGCGGCATACTCTCCCTGAAGGGAGGTCGGAACATCGATCTGCCTCGC
>OMRF01000220.1 GCA_900313435.1 uncultured Lachnospiraceae bacterium
CCTACGACAACGGCCTGGGAATAAGGGCCGATCGCCTGGGGGGCCTTGAGCGTGGATACTTCTTTCTTTTCCATTTTCAGTTTCTCCTTTTCTTAAGCTTCAATCATTGGTCTTTCTGATCTTTCCGTCTGAAAGATCTATCTTTCGTTTTTTGTAAAGGCCTCCTATTGCGCGTTTGAAGGCGCTTTTTGAAAGGCCTGTCTCCCTCATTATTACATCGGGGGTGGCCTTTTCGGTGAAAGGAAGGACACCGCCATACTCGTCTATCAGCATGAGGAGTGATTCTTCATCCTCCTCCATCTGTTTGAAGGCTACTTCTCTTATAGAGATATCGAGCTTTCCATCCTCCTTCACATTTGTGACTCTGGCGTTTAAGACAGTGCCGATCCTCATCTCGTTTCTTCGTTCAAATTTCGGGAGCATGGCAGAGTATCTGTCATCTACTGCCGCGAAAACTCCGAAATCATGACCGAATTCGTAGATCCTTGCCCGTACATCATCACCCGCCCTGTAGGGAGAGTTCGCTGAAAGAAGGTGATAAAGTCCCTTCATTGAGGCGCAAAGCCGGCCGCTCTTGTCCTTGTAGAGCCGCACCAGTATCTCGTCTCCTTCCCGGGGATGCTCGGTCATTTCGGCATAAGGAAGGAAAAGCTCCTTTGGAAGTCCCCAGTCTAAAAAAGCGCCGATCTTTGTCAGGGAAGTGACTTTAAGGACTGCAAAGCCTCCGAGGGTAATAGGAACGGTCTCTGTCGTTGCTACCGGCCGATCTTCCGAATCAAGATAGAGGAAACACGAAAGCTCATCCCCTGCGCGCATATCCTCTGTCACATACTTCTTCGGGAGAAGGATTTCCTCCTTTTCTCCTTTTTTTGAGAGATAAGCACCGTTTCCTGTAAAACGCAGGATGGTAAGGATATTGGTTTTTCCGATCTCAAGCATAAGGATATGATAACATTACTTTTACGAATAATAAAGAAATCTTTCAACGCTTTCATAAAAACCAAAGATAGATTATAATCAAAGAACATTGTCCGAAAGGAGGGTTTTATGGGGAAAATATATGATACTGTTGTGATCGGGAACGGTCCTGCAGGGCTTACCGCCGCAATATATGCAGTAAGAGCGGGTTATCAGACCCTTGTTGTTTCGGAGGATCCGTCGGGAGGCGGACAGATCGCGAGGACCTATGAGGTGGCGAATTATCCGGGGCTTAACGGGATAAGCGGAATGGAGCTCGGGGAGAAATTCAGGGAACACGCGAAGGCACTTGGGGCTGAAGAACTTTTGGATCACGTCAGCGCCATAGAGAAGGCAGAGGATTCTTCAAGTGAAGAAGGCGATATCCCTCTTCTTACCGTTGTTACCGGAAATGACAGGCTTCTTGCAAAGTCAGTTATCATTGCGACAGGAGCCTCCCACAGAAAGCTCGGGGTACCCGGAGAGGAGAGGCTTTCCGGCTCCGGAGTCAGCTACTGTGCCACCTGCGATGGGGGCTTTTTCAGAAATAAGACGGTTGCAGTTGTCGGCGGCGGTGATGTTGCGCTTGAGGATGCCATATATCTTTCGAGATTTGCGGAAAAGGTCTTCATCATCCACAGGAGAGATGAGTTCAGGGGTGTGAAGGCACTCCAGAGAGAGCTTCTTTCAAATGAAAAGATAGAGCCGATATATGATACCATTGTCACCGAGATCGAAGGCGATATGTCGGTCAGTTCATTAAAGCTTAAAAATGTGAAGACAAATGAGGAAAGCTCGCTTCCTGTGAACGGTATCTTCGTGGCTGTCGGGATCAGGCCGAATCTTGAGGGGATCGAAGGGCTTCCGGAGCTTGACGAGGCAGGCTATATAAAAGCGGATGAAAGCTGCGTCACATCGATCCCGGGAATCTTTGCCGCAGGTGATGTGAGGACAAAGGCACTCAGGCAGGTCATTACTGCGGCAGCCGACGGGGCGAATGCGGTGACTTCCATCGGAAGATATTTTACTGAGGAGGGAAAGAGATGAAAAAGAAGAGGGTAGTTATAGCACTGGGGCATGAAGCGCTTGGTACCACGCTTCCCGAACAGCAGGAGGCTGCAAAGAAGAGCGCGGTGTCCGTATGTGATTTTATAGAGCAGGGCTATTCGGTGGCGATCACTCATTCAAACGGACCGCAGGTATCCATGATCCACGCGGCATTGAATGAATTTTCAAAGAACCATCCCGAATACACGAACACTCCCATGAGTGTTGCTTCGGCCATGAGCCAGGGATATATCGGCTACGATCTTCAGAATGCCATCCGGTCGGAACTCCTCTCCAGAGGATTGATAAACACGGTTTCAACCGTTCTGACCCAGGTTACGGTCGATCCTTATGATGAGGCCTTCTATCGTCCCACAAAGGTTATAGGACGTCATCTCTCAAAGGAAGAGGCTGAAGCGGAGGAGAAAAAAGGGAATCATGTACAGAGTGAAGAGGATGGTTCCTTCCGTCGTATAGTGGCTTCTCCCCAGCCTATAGAGATAATCGAGATAGAAGCGATCGAGGCTCTCCTTGATGCCGGACAGGTTGTTATAGCCTGCGGTGGCGGCGGCATTCCGGTGCTCGCCCAGGAAAACCGTCTGAAGGGCGCTTCCGCCGTGATAGAAAAGGACATTGCGGCAGGCAGGATGGCAGAGCTTTTAAATGCCGATATGCTTATCTTCCTTACAGGTACGGAAAAGGTCTGCCTGAATTTCGGAAAGCCTGATGAGAAGCCTCTTGACTATATGAATGTTTCAGACGCGAAAAAGTATATGGAGGCCGGAGAGTTCGGCGAAGGGACCATGGAGCCGAAGATCAGGGCAGCGATCGACTATATCGGAAATTCGGCGGTCAGGAAGGCACTCGTTGCGAAGCTTTCGGCGGTGAAGACCTCCTTCCTTGCCGGTGAGCAGGGGACTCTCATTACATTGAAGTAAGGATATGAGAAAAGTACTTATGATCCTTCCGGCCATGAATGTGAGCGGAGGGATCGAAAATCTTTTTCTTAATTATCTTCGGCATATCGACAGAGAGCGGTATTGCTTTGATTTTGTCGTTCACGAAATGAATGACATCTCAGTCGGACATATGGCTGAAGATCTGGGGGCAAAGGTCTTTCTGATGCCGCCCTTCTCACTCCGGACGATGAAAAAGATAGGTGAAAAGTATAAAAGGATATTATCTTCAGGGAACTATGACATAGTCCATTCAAGCATGGCAAATGCCTCATTCTTCTATCTTTCCGAGGCGAAGAAGGCAGGCATAGGAGTTCGGATACAGCATAGCCATCAGGATCGCGCGGCAGATCGTCTAAGTCATGCAGTCAGAAATATCCCGCTCCTTAAGATGGGAAATTCTCAAGCTACGGCATACGCCGCCTGTTCCGAAAACGCCGGAAGATTTCTTTTCAAGCAAAAGCCCTTTTTCATAATTAATAATGCTATTGACTACGATAAGTTTCGCTTTGATGAAGAAAAGCGCAGGGAATTCAGAAACAGATATTCCTTAAGAAACGAATTCGTCGTAGGTACTGCAGGCAGGCTCTGTCCGCAGAAGAATCAGGCACATCTTTTGCGGGACTTTCAAAAACTCAAGGAAATAAAGCCCGATGCCATGCTTTTAATTGCAGGAGAGGGCGAACTTAGAGATTCACTTCAGCTCCTTTGCGCTGAGCTTTCTGTTTCAAACAGCGTGATCTTTTTAGGTCCCGTGAAGGAGATGCCATCCTTCCTTTCCGCCATTGATTGTTTTGTTTTCACATCGCTTTACGAGGGGCTTCCCGTTTCCGGAGTTGAGGCTCAGGCAAACGGGCTTCCCTGCGTGTTTTCCGATACCATCACAAAGGAAGCTGATATATCCGGAAACGTGGATTTTCTTTCCCTCGACAAGCCGTCCTCCTTCTGGGCGTCTGTTATAGCTTCGGGAAAGAGACAGGAGAGACCTTCTGTTCTTTCAGATCGCTTCGATATCACGGTCCAGGCCAAAAGGCTTATGGATTTCTACGATAGTCTTGTTTTATCCGAAACATCTATATAATCTCTTTTTATACGCGCTGGCTACATTATCTAGTAGATGAAAAATAGACGCAAGGTGTGCTATACTCACTCGCATGACAGCAGAAATCATCATTGCGATCCACAAGCCATGCGCCATCCCGACGGAGTTAACCTCGGATGGCGCTTATATTCCGCTTTTTGTCGGCGCGGCAAATTCAAAACCTCTGTATATCAAGGGGGCTGAAGTCATCAGGCCGGAGGGGAAAATACCGGATGGTTTTTCTCCCGTGAGTCGCGATGACAGCGGTGCCAATATTTCAGAAAAGAATCCCGGCTTCAGTGAACTCACAGGTCTCTACTGGCTGTACAAGAACAGCCCTGCAGATGCACTCGGGCTTGTTCATTACAGGAGATATTTCAAAGGACTATCAAAAGAAAAGGCAGAGAGTCTCCTTGAAACGCATGACATCATAGTGCCGAAGAAACGCAGGTATTATATTGAAACCCTGTATTCGCATTATGCCAATACCCTCGACAAGTCTCATCTGGATGAAGCACTTTCGGTGATAAAGGAAAGGCATCCCGAATATGAGAAGGCTGCCATAGAGGCATATTCGAGGACCTGGGGCTATATGTTCAATATGTTTGTGATGAAGAGGGACTGCTTCAGGGATTACTGTGATTTTCTCTTTGACATACTTTTTGAGCTGGAAAAAAGAAATCTTCCGGGAAGCAACGGGAGCGCATTTGAGAGAAGGCTCTACGGACGGGTCTCAGAGATATTGTTTAATGTATGGCTTGTAAAGCATAGTGAACTTTCACTTTTTGAGGTTGCCGTGAAGTCACCGGAAAGAGTGAACTGGATAAAAAAGGGCGGGGCCTTTCTTTCCGCGAAGTTCTTTAAGAAGAAGTACAAGGAGAGTTTTTGAGATGGCAACGGTTTCTGTCATTACTCCTTTTTATGACGGGAATGATTATATAAGGGCCTGGCAGGATTCGATCTGCGACAACGAGAAGTACCTTCGGAAAATGAATGAGGAAAACCATACCGACTATTCCATGGAGGTGATCCTTGTCAACGATTCCCCTAGGATAGAGCCAGTGATAACGGGGATCAATTTAGGAAAGAAGAACTGGCGCACGATCGTGAACCGGGAGAATATCGGCATCCATGGCTCACGTGTCAGAGGTCTTTCGGTGTCCGGCGGAGAATATGTATTATTCCTGGATCAGGATGATATCCTGCGTTATGATGCGGTCTATGCTTTTCTGGATGAAGCAAAAAAGCATGATGAGGATGCAGTCATCATCTCAAACGCCCTCATTGATTCGCAGGGAGAAAAGTTGAAGCTGGTAAGGACTTCTGCTCACAGGGCTCTTATGTGGGACCTTGATACATATTTAAAAGTCGGGAACCAGATCATATCTCCCGGTCAGTGCCTTATCAAAAAGACTCTGATACCTGATTTCTGGAAGGAAAACATCCTTAAGGAAAATGGGTCGGATGATTTCTTTCTCTGGCTTTTGATGATGAAAAACGGTGTAGAGGGAGTGTTCCTTGATGAGCCGCTCTATCACCATATTGAGACCGGGGTAAATATTTCAGGGGATGACGGCGCTACTGACCGCTCCTGCTTTGAGTTCCTTAAGCTTCTTTCCGGGAAAGGGATAATGTCGGAAAAAGAGATATCGACCCTTGAAAAAACACTTTCCGTAAAGAGCGGCTTTCGGAATGGCAACAAAGTAAAGAAGCTTGTGACAGCTATCAGGCATCCCGGAGTGGTAGGGAAAAATGTCATATATAAGGCAAGAACAAAGACCAGGTACGGCTTTGGAAGGATAGTGCCCGAGAAATGAACGGAAAGTATGATACCGTGGTGCTTCTTGCGACATATAACGGTGAACGATATATAGAGGAGCTCCTTTCCTCCCTCAGGGATCAGGAACTTAAGGACTTTGATGTAGTGGTCTCTGATGACGGTTCAACGGACGATACGGGAAGGATCATAGCAGATGATAAGTTTAGCCCCGATATCCCGCTTCACTTACTGACACGACCAAAGGATGATGAGAAGGGGGCAAAAGCAAATTTTCTCTTCCTCATCGAAAGCACTGAGGCGGACACATACTTCCTTTGCGATCAGGATGATGTGTGGTTTTCATCAAAGATGAAAAAGGAAAAGGAAAGGCTTGACGAGCTTAGAAAGAGGTTCGGTGATGATGTGCCGCTGCTTGTGTTTTCCGACGCGAAGGTTACGGACGGTGCGCTCAATGTCATTGATGCATCATTCCTTTCAATGAACGGTCTTTCTGGCGAACGCACCGATTTCAGGCAGGTTTTGATAGATAATGTCGCGCCGGGGTGCACCATGTGCTTCAACAGGGCTCTCCGTGAAAAGTACCTGTCGGGAAGCGTGAAGTCAGGTGACAAAGGATCGCTTCAACTCATAGAGATGCATGATCATTATCTTCTGATGATAGCGGCAGTATTCGGACATGTGAGTTTTTTAAACGAGCCGACGCTTTTTTACAGACAGCATGAGGATAATCAGGTCGGATCGGAAGGAGAGAGCAAAGCGGCAAAGATAAAAAGGAACCTTTCGTCGCTTCTTTCCGGGACCTTCAAAAAAGAGAAGAAGGACTTTATTGAAAAAAAGAAGGATCTTGCAAAGGTGATGCTTCGTTTTCCGGATCTTCCGGATGAGGCAGAAAATATTTTTTCACAGTTTCTTAGTATGGATCGGATGAAAAAATCCGAACGGATGAGATTCCTGAAGGAGAACAATATCGGGCGAAACAGGAATGATCTTTGGTTTCGGCTGTTTGCCTGAGTGTTGTGTTGGGAGGAAATTATTCATGAATGAAAGGGAAAAGCTTCTTGAGCTTCGAAAAAAGACGGGAATGAACAGAAGGGAATTCTGCCAGTATTTCAACATTCCTTACAGGACGGTTCAGGATTGGGAACTCGGCTCAAGAAAAATGCCGGGTTATCTTTTGGAACTCATGGAGTTCAAGGCTGATGCCGTGAATCTGAAGAAGGAAAAGAAGAACTCAACGAAGACAGGGATCCCCAGTAATGACAGTGGAAAGGACAAGGAAAATTGAAAGAACTGAAGAAGACCTACGATCCTTCTGAGATCGAGGACAGACTGTACAAAAAATGGGAAAAGAACGGATACTTTCATGCGAGTGTGAATAAGGACAAAAAGCCCTTCACTATCGTGATGCCGCCGCCGAATATCACGGGACAGCTTCATATGGGACACGCCCTGGATGAGACGATGCAGGATATACTTATCAGGATGAAGCGTATGCAGGGCTATGAGGCACTCTGGCAGCCGGGTACAGACCACGCGGCCATCTCCACGGAGGTCAAGATCATCAATGCCCTGAAGGAAGAGGGGATCTCAAAGGATGACCTTGGTAGAGAGGGCTTTTTGAAGAGAGCCTGGGAATGGAAGGCTGAGTATCAGGGGCGTATTGACAATCAGCTTAAGAAGCTCGGTTCCTCCGCGGACTGGGAGCGTGAGCGCTTTACAATGGATGAGGGCTGCTCCAAGGCTGTTGAGAAGGTATTCATCAAGCTCTATGAAAAGGGTTATATATACAAGGGCAAGAGGATAATAAACTGGTGCCCTGTCTGCAAGACAACCATAAGCGACGCCGAGGTTGAGTATGTGGAAAAGAAGGGACACTTCTGGCACATTCTTTATCCGATCGCGGGGGAGAAGGGAAAGTACATAGAGATCGCGACGACCAGACCCGAGACCATGCTGGGCGATACTGCCGTAGCCGTGAATCCGAAGGATAAGCGCTACAAAAATCTCGTAGGAAAGAAGGTCATCCTTCCCATAGTCAATAAAGAGATACCCGTGATCGAGGATGATTACGTGGATATGGAATTCGGTACGGGGATCGTAAAGATAACACCTGCGCATGATCCCAATGACTTTGAGGTGGGAAAGAGACACTCTCTTCCGGAGATCAATATCTTAAATGATGACGGGACCATAAATGAAAACGGCGGAGAATACGAGGGACTCGACAGACTTGAAGCCAGAGAGAAGATAGTTGAAAGGCTTCAAAAGGAAGGTCTCTTAAAGGAGGTTGAGGATATCAGCCATAATGTCGGCACCCACGACAGATGCCGCACGGACATCGAACCCATGATCAAACCCCAATGGTTCGTAAAGATGGATGAGATGGCCCGCCCTGCCTTAAATGCCGTAAAGAATGGGGACCTTAAGTTTGTTCCGCAGAGGTTTTCAAAGGTCTATGTTCACTGGCTTGAGAATATAAAGGACTGGTGTATCTCAAGACAGCTCTGGTGGGGGCACAGGATACCTGCATATCAGTGTGGGGATTGCGGTCACATCGTGGTGGCACCTTCCGACAAGGCTCCGAAGATCTGTCCCCGCTGCAGGAAGATGAACATGGAGCAGGATCCGGATACTCTTGATACATGGTTCTCCTCAGCACTCTGGCCCTTCTCAACCCTTGGCTGGCCTGAGAAGACCCCGGAATATGATTATTTCTATCCGACGGATGTGCTTGTGACGGGCTACGACATTATCTTTTTCTGGGTTGTAAGGATGGTCTTTTCCGGATATGAGCAGACGGGAAAATGCCCCTTCCATACGGTGATGATCCACGGGCTCATCAGGGACAGTCTCGGAAGGAAGATGTCAAAATCCCTCGGGAACGGGATAGACCCCCTGGAAGTGATCTCAAAGTATGGTGCAGACGCTTTACGGCTTACCTTAGTTACCGGCAATTCACCCGGAAACGATATGCGCTTTTACTGGGAGAAGGTCGAGAACTCAAGGAACTTCGCCAACAAGATATGGAACGCTTCAAGATTCATTATGATGAACCTTCCCGATGGGGAGATGGAGCTTCCTTATGACAGCGATTTCACTACCGCTGACAGATGGATAATCTCTCTCGTGAACACGCTCTCAAAGGATGTCACGGAAAACCTCGACAGGTTTGAACTCGGTATCGCGGTTCAGAAGGTATATGACTTCCTGTGGGATGAGTTCTGTGACTGGTATATCGAATCTGTCAAATCGAGGATCTACGGCAAGGAAGGAGAGGCCTCGAAGAATGCGGCGCTCTTTACCTTAAGGGCGGTACTTTCAAGAGCGCTGAAGCTCCTCCATCCCTTTATGCCGTTCATTACCGAAGAGATATATTGCACCCTTCATCCTGAGTGCGATACGATAATGACGGCAGAGTGGCCTTATTATTCAAAAACGCTCTGCTTCAAAAAGGATGAAGAGGCTTATTCTCATATCAAGGATTTCGTGCGCTGCATAAGAAACGTGAGGACGGATATGAACGTTCCGCCTTCAAAGAAAGCGCATGTATACGTGGTTTCTGAGGATAAGAATATAAAAGATGTCTTTTCAAAAAACGAGCTTTTACTCTTATCTCTTTCGGGGACAAGCGGTATCAGCGTCTTTAAGAAGACCGGCGAGATCGAAGGGGACATTGATTCCTGTGTTTCCCAGGGTATCGCCGGCGCGACTATCTACCTTCCGATCGCAGAGCTTGTTGATACGGAGAAGGAGAAGGAACGCCTTACAAAGGAGAAGGAGCGTCTTCTGGCTGAGCTGAAAAGATCCGACTCAATGCTTCAGAATGAGCGTTTCCTTTCAAAGGCTCCTGCCGACAAGGTTAATGCTGAAAAGGAAAAGAGAGAAAAATATCAAAGAATGTATGACGATCTTATGAGCCGTTTGGAAAAGCTCTGAGAGAATTAATGATCTTTCATTGACCCTCCGCAGTCATTTCGGCGACCATAGCTTCGTATTTCTTGAGAAGGTCGTTCCAGGAGGAATAGGAAGGATCATTTGACTTATCCTCAAGTTCCGCATTTTCGTTCAGGAAGGAAAGAAGCCTGTTTGAGATCTTTATCGAGCCGGAAAGGTTTACGTGGTCACCGTTGTCCAGAGTATCGGTGTTCCAGTCTATGCCATTCTCTTCAAGATGTGAATTGAAATCATAGTAGGGAACATTGATCTCGGCAGCATACCTTGTCAGGGCATCGACTACGGCCGGATTGTAATTCACGGGGGAGGGGGAACTGTAGAGCATCACCTTTGCGCCATTCTCCTCGCAGAGTTTCAGTATCCTGTCCATATAATAGCGGCTTTCCGTCGGAATCTCGGTGCGCGAGCCGGTGTTGTCATCCATATAGTCATCTCCGCCATAAGCCCTTACGGTCGTCATGATCTCATAGCCCTTGAAATAATTGTCATCAGCCACTTCCTCTCCGGAAAGGACCTGCTTCCATTTGTCATGGTAGACAAATATTGAGAAGAGCGATTTCAGTTCTCCCTTTATGACCTTTCCGAGATTTTCAGCCATATTGTCCGTGCCTATGAGGCAGTGGGTCTCAATGAGGACGACCTTCGGTGACTGTGTGGGAAGCGTTTTTTTAAGAGCAAGCAGAGTCTCCCCTATATGCTGCCCGGGCTGCCCGACGAGGTAAAGAGGGATTCCGCCTTCCTTCCAGAAGACCATGGGATTGACTGAGGTATAGGCTTCGCTGTCGCCTAAGGCTATTACCTCCAGCGTATCAGCGGGCTCATTTATGATTCCGGCCACACTGCGCTGGCGCCCGGTGACATTCGGGTTGCCCTTTACATAAAAATTGTTGATCAGGTAGGAGATCAGAAAGAGGGCGGCAAACAATATGATGACAAATGTGAGAGCCCTGATAAATCTTTTTTTTCTATCTTCTTTCATTTCGTATTCTCAAGCTCTTCTTTCATGGCAAGATATCTTTCATAGAGATCGTTCCACTCTGAATAGGAAACGTCCCCTGAACGGTCTTCCATAGCTGCGTTTTCCTTTATGAAATTAATAAGATAACGGGCGACCTTTTCCGCGCCATTGACGTTTAAGTGATCTCCCTCATCAATCGAATCCGTAGTCCAGTCTATTCCGACCTCGTCATTTACGGAATTAAGGTCAACGTATGGAACTCCAATCTCGGATGCGTATGCGGTAAGGGTTTCGTGGGTCGAAGCGTTGTAATTGACAGGTGAAGGGGCGGAATAGAGCATAAGGATACTACCCTTATCTTCGCAGAGTTTCATTATCCTTTCCATATAGAATCTTGAAGACGAAGGGACGGAAGCCTTTGAGCCGTCATTCTGTAAAAGCTCGTCACCCTGGTATGCCATGGTCTGGGTCTTTATCTTGAACCCCTTGAAAAAGTTGGGATCGTCCGTGTCATCTCCCGACAGGAGTTCTTTCCACTTGTCGTGATAAACAAAGATGGGAAAGAGAGTCTTTAGCTCGTCCTTTACCAATTCCCCAAGATTTTCCGCGAGATTCCCCTCCGCTATGAGACCGTGGGTCTCTACAAGAACGACCCTCGGAGTCTGTGTTTTCATGGCTTTCTTCAGTTCCGAGTAGGTCTCCCCGATGAACTGCGCGGAATGTGCGAGGAGAAAGGAGGGAATGCCTGCCTCATTCCAGACTGTCATAGTATTGAAGGAGGAGTAGGCTTCACTGTCTCCGAGAGTGATGAGATCAAGAGTATCCGGCTTTTCGTTCGCCACCTCGATGACGCAGCGGAGACGCCCCGCCACATAGGGTTTCTTTTTGAGATAAAGCTCGCTCATCGCAGTTGACAGGAGAAAGACCAAAAGGATCAGTATCAGGACGAACGAGACGGCCTTTATGATATTTTTTTTCCGTTCAGCAGTCATATCGTGTGGGATTATAGCATATATGTGCTGTTTCTTCCAACCTCCGCGGGACAGCGGTATACTGACAGAAGTCTGACTGAAGCGGGCGATTTGACAGATGTTTGTAAATTCATTATTATATGCCACATGGCAAAAAAGAAGAAAAAGAAAAGCATAATAGGAAAGATCATTGTCCGCGGGCTTGCCATACTTGGCACAGTGGCGGCTCTTTTTGTGATACTCGTTTTCGGTCTGGTATCTGTCATTTCCTTAGGTCCCTCCGAGACTGCGAAGGGAATTTTCGTAAACTCGGTGATGGGAACCAGCGCGGCGAAGTTCCTTGCCAGAATTTACTTCTCAGAGGATGAGATACAGAAGATGATCTCCTCGGAGCAGGAGGAAGCCAGCGTCAAATTTGATCCCAATTCCCTTGACCTTGTAAAGATAAAGACGGAAGCGGAGCAAAAGGAGGGGACTCTTCCTACCGATGTTCCCGCTGCCGAACAGGATCCGGCAACCATTACCTCCGATGCGGATGGCGATGGGATAGAGTCTCTTGAGATCACCGGAGAGGGTTTTACCGGAAATCTTCTCATCGTCTATGATCCATCCCGTGTTCATTTTTATTCAATTTCCAATTTTTCAACCTCCGGTTCCGGAAAGAAGATCACTACCATAATCGACGAGACGGGGGCTGTCGCAGCCATCAATGGCGGAGGCTTTTACGATCCGGATGGCCATGGAGCGGGCGGGATGCCCATTGGTCCTACATTCCAGAACGGAGAACTTGTGTCAAATTTCGACCCGGATCATTATTATACGATAATAGGTCTTACCGGTGAGCATAAGCTCCTTGTCG
Organism: uncultured Lachnospiraceae bacterium; assembly: GCA_900313435.1. GTDB lineage: Bacteria > Bacillota > Clostridia > Lachnospirales > Lachnospiraceae > RUG306. Next base: position 12,564 of record OMRF01000220.1, read on the forward strand.
GAAACATCACAGCTTCCGAGGCCTTAAAGAACGGCATTGTAGAGGGGATCACTTTCGGTCCTGCTCTGGTGCTTAATGGTGAGCCGGTAGAATTTGCGGAGATAAGAGGTGGACTTAATCCGAGGTCTGCAATAGGACAACGCGCAGACGGGGCCATCCTCCTCATGACGGTGAACGGGCGTCAGCCCGGTTCCCTCGGCGCGACCTACAAGCAGATGGCTGAACTCATGAAAAAGTATGGCGCCGTAAATGCCGGGAATCTGGACGGCGGATCTTCGTCCCGTCTTTTCTACAAGGGCGAGCAGCTGAACAAGGCATCCTCCCTCGTAGGAATGCGGCCTGTTCCCAATGCGATAATAGTTAAGTAAAGGATCGGTATCATAGGATAATGAGCGATTACAATGACGAAATTAAGATGATGCCGATTAGGACCAGGTCCGGCGGTGACGTCACGAGAAGAACTTCCGCAGGAAGTTACGACAGCGGTGGCAACCGAAGAAGCACTGGGAACGGCAGCAGGAAAAGGAAGAAAAGAAAAAGGAAGAAGCCTATATTTTACAAGGTTCTGCTTCTTTCCTTCCTCGCAGGTCTCGTAGTCATAGCAATAGTCCTTCTTGTCGTTTATCACAGTCTTGAGGGTTATGAAGCGAGAGCTGTCGCGAAGCGCTCATCGGAGGCTTCAGTATCACTCTCAAGATACTCCTCCCAAAAGATTTCGGCAGAAACCTCTTTCTCGATCTCCGCGGAAGAAGCTGCGAAGACCTCCAGAGAAGAGGAGATCAGAGTCTCGGCCGAGAGATCCGCTGAGGAGATCGCCCGGACTGTCGTCACGGAAGAAGAAAGGGCAGAGGTGGAGAAACGCGCCATTGACTTCACAAAGGCATATGCATTGTTCTCATTAAATGACGATGATTACAGAGGGGATGTTCTTGCCTATGTTGACAGGAGCACGCCTTTATACCAGCATCTTGCCTACTACAATAATGACTGGAACGGAACCTTCTCAAATCCCACGTACGAGGGAATGAAGGTAAGCGATGTGAAAAAGTCTGCTTCCGATCCGAATGTTTATACCTGCAGGGTTGACTGTGTTTTCAGGTTCAATGCCGGCGGTTCCCATGAGTTCAATCTGGATTTTTATTATACCTTCAAACGCGATGATAATGGGAAGTTGAAGCTGATCGACATGCAGGGGATAGAAGGAACCTGATGAAGGAGAATTTTGACACCGCGCTCATCGCCATTGAATCAAAGGAAGAGGCAGAGAGACTTGCCGCGGTACTTAAGGTAAACAATATCGATTCGGATGTAGTGCGCTGCGCTTCTGATATCTATGCGGTCGGAGCGAAGCGCTTTACATATATAATATATGTGCGGGATAAAGACAGGGAGCTTTCGGCTGAGATAGCGAAGCGCTTTGTCTCTTCGCGTGCATAAAGGACGGAAAGAGAGTCAGATTTGGGAAAAATAGAATTTTTTCAGGGCCGGCCGAAGGAGAACGAGGGGAGATTGATGAAGGAGATCAGGGTTTATGATTTCCTTGACTCACTTCATATCGATTACTTCAGGACGGATCATGAGCCTGCGGAGACAATGGACGACTGCAGAAGGATAGGGGTTATACTGGGCTGCAGGATATGCAAGAATCTGTTCCTTACGAACAAGCAGCATACGGAGTATTATCTTCTGATGATGCCGGGCGACAAGCCCTTCAAGACAAAGGAACTCTCGCCGCAGCTTCACGTATCAAGGCTGTCCTTCGCGGAACCGGAGGAGCTTGCGTCTATTCTTGATACACTTCCGGGATCGGCGAGCGTGATGGGACTTTTAAATGACAAGGAAAACCGGGTGCAGCTTGTGATAGATGAAGATGTTACCAAGGGTGATTATATCGGCTGTCATCCCTGCGTTAATACAACGAGCCTCAAGATAAGAACACGTGATATGATCGAAAAGGTGCTCCCGGCGCTCTCACACAAGCCTATCAGGGTGAAGCTCGTAGGGGAGTGAGGGAAGCAGAGCTTATAATATGCCAAATGAAGGATTACTGAAAAAATATGCGCTCCTTGCGGTGCGGGCGGGCGTTAACATAGAAAAAGGGCAGCTTCTCGTGATAAAGGCCTCGGTCAGGGATCATGAGTTTGTGGAGTTTTGTGTAAAAGAAGCTTATGAAGCGGGAGCCGGCAAGGTTTCCGTACAGTGGAATGATGAGCAGATAAGCCACTTGGGTTTTGAATACGAGACCACGGAATCGCTTTCCTTCGTTCCGGACTGGATAGTTGAGAGGACGCGCTATGAGCAGGAAAAGGGCGCGGCGTATCTCACCATTGATTCATCAACTCCGGGACTTATGGCGGATATCGACCAGGACAGGATCCAGGCTGTCCGTCTTGAAAATATGAAGAAGATGAAGCCCTTTCAGGCTTACACCATGAACAATATCGGGCAGTGGTGCATAATCGCCCTTCCGGGCGAAAAGTGGGCGAAGAAGGTATTTCCTGAAAAAGAAGGGAAAGAGGCTGTTGATGCGCTTTGGGATGCGATCCTTGAATCCGTGCGTATCACTAAAGATAATGACCCCATAGCGGAATGGAAGGCGCATGACGAAGAATTGGCGCGCCATTGCAGACTCTTGAACGATCTGAACTTTGACAGGCTCCATTTTGTGAGCGAGCTTGGGACGGATCTTTTTGTCGGACTCGTGAAGGATCATATATGGTCAGGCGGTGGGAGTTATTCAAAAAGCGGAACCTTCTTCAATGCCAATATGCCCACTGAGGAGGTCTTCTGTATGCCAGACAGGAACCGGGTGGACGGAAAGGTCTTTGCCTCAAAGCCGCTCTCTCACGGAGGAAAGGTAATAGAGGATTTCTGGTTTTCCTTCAAGGACGGCAAGGTGGTTGACTACGGCGCGAAGAAGGAAAAGGATGCGCTTACAAAGCTCCTTGATACGGATGAGGGATCGAGGCACCTTGGTGAGGTCGCGCTGATATCCTATGATTCGCCGATCTCGAACCAGAACATTCTCTACTTCAATACTCTTTTTGATGAAAACGCAAGCTGTCACCTCGCTCTGGGGCGTTGCTATCCTGAGAATATAAAGGGCGGCGAGGAAATGTCAGAGGAAGAGCTTTTGTCTCACGGCGGAAATCAGTCCATGAACCACTGCGATTTTATGTTCGGGACTGAAAAGATGAGCGTCACCGGGATAAAGGACGATGGAGAAGAGGTCGAGATATTCAGGGACGGAAACTTCGTGATATAAAAAAATAACCCCCGAGGGGGTTATTTTTTGTTTCTGTCATCCTTCGATAGCGATCACGTGCTTCTCAGGCACTTCCTTTACAGGCTCCTTTTTGGGAACGTTCACAAGAAGGGTTCCGTTTTTGAAGGAGGCCTTGATGTCCTCTTCGGTCATCTCGTCACCCACATAGAAGCTTCTCGACATGGAGCCCGAATAACGCTCGCGGCGCAGGTACTTACCGTTCTGGTCTTTTTCATCACTGTTCTCAGTCCTGCTTGCGGTGATGGTGAGATAGCCATCCTTGATCTCGGCTCCCACATCATTCTTGTCATAGCCGGGGAGATCGATCTCAAGCTCGTAATGATCGTCATGCTCCTTGATATCCGTCTTCATGAAGGTGTTCATGTTTCCGGTCAGGAGATGATTTACATCAGAATTCTTTGTTCTCCTTACGACAGGAAAATCCATAAAGTCATCAAACAGATTGTCATTAAAAATACTCGGGAATAACATCATAACACACCTCTTTTCTTTTACATGAAGGTTATTTCCTTTCGGATGAGTATGTTATATCACAATTATTAGCACTCGTCAAGGGTGAGTGCTAATAAAATTTGTGAACTTTTTGTGTCCTCTTCTATGATAGTCTGTTAAGGCTTATAATAACCTTGCGGGAGAGTGGTACGGAAAGAGGCAATATGGCAAAAAAAGCGAAGACAACGGAAAAAGAAAAGAAGAAAAAAGGCAAGGGCGTTTGCAAGAGGGAATACCTGAAGATAACGGAAAGGACCTATGCCTGGTTTGAGACCCTGTTCTCAAGGGAGCAGAAGGAGGCTTTTCTTAATGACAGGAACCTCTTTGCCATAGGTGCGGTCTTTTCGGGGATCGCCTGCGGAAGGCTCATATTCAGGAATACCGGCTCCTATATTCAGATCATAGACATATTCGTCCATGAAAGATTCAGGAATTACGGACTCGGGCGGGGTATGCTCAGATTCCTTCTGAAATACGCCTTCAGGGAAAAGATTCCTGTCATTGCCTACTTTTCGGATGTCGAAGGGGACGAACGGATAAAGCGGTTTTTAAATAAAGACAGGCTGTTTTCGATAAAGAAGGTCGGGGGCTTCTATTGCAGGACAAGATCCGCCGATGTAAAGGTGAAGGAGCTTCTTGATCTGAACAAGAAGCATTCAAAAGATTTTTCGGTCCACATGTTTTCCTCTCTTTCGCCGGAGACAAAAAAGGCTTTTTTTGAGCGAAGATATGCTGCGGGTGACTATATGGCCCGGGAGGCATACGGTAAAAAGAGACTTCGGAGGTTTTGCCTTTACGCTTCGAAGGGGAGAAAGATAAACGCAGTTGTCTTTGCCTCCCTGAGACCGGATAAGAATATTGAACTTGATTACCTTTGGGCGAGAAAGGGCGCTGCCTCATCCGCGATCTTCCTTCTTTCAGAAGAGATAAAAAGGGTGATAAAGTCCAAAAAGGATCTTTATATCTACATAGCCGCGGTATCTCCGGTGACGGAGAAGATAGTGGAAAGGCTTCTTCCGAAGAGGGAGATATTGAAAAGATACTACAGGGCGATCTTTGATCAGGAGAAAGTATATGCCGGAATCAGGGCTATTAAAAAGAAAAACAAAAAGTGAGCTTCTAAGGGAACAAGAGGCTGAACAAAGGAGACAGCAATACCTTGAGGAGGGTATGCGATACCTTGGACAGCAGAGGTTTATGACAGGGGCCTTTGATCAGGTCAGCCGCTGCTTTATGGAAAAGCAGGAAACCTCCGTCACAAGGGATATGCCGGTGACAGCGGATCTCAAGCTTCGGATAAAAAAAGAAATCCTTCCTGATTATCAGGAAGGAAACATGAAAAAATCCGATTATGCCACAGGGCTTTTGGAATCACTTTTGAAGAAGGGCAAGTCAGTCAGGCGTTGATGATCTCTTCGACCTTTTCTTTTGGGATGAAGCCCGTTGATCTTTGCACGGCTTGTTTATCCTTGAAGAAAATAAGGGTCGGTATGCTCATGACATTGAACTGCTGCGCTATTTCCGGGTCGTCATCAACGTTCAGCTTTCCAACCTTGATCTTCCCCTCGTATTCCTTTGCAATCTCTTCTATCACGGGTCCCATCATCTTGCAGGGACCGCACCAGTCCGCGTAAAAATCAACGAGGACGGGTTTGTCAGACTCGATCACTTCTGAATTGAAATTTTCCGTGGTGAACTTCAGCTCGCTCATTATTCATTACCTCACTTTCAAAAAAACATACTGATCGAATTATACCCGCAAATCCTCTTCTTGAAAAGATATGATGAAAAATGGGGGCATAAAGTGTTATAATCTTATAATATCTCACTTTGGAGAGGATTCATGGAAAAAAGAAAAAGACCAGAGGCTATATCGGAATATGTCCTGAAGCGGATAGACAGTCAGAACGGCATCGTGGGGACGGTGCTCTGTGCTGTCGCTATTCTGACGGGTATTTTCATATCTTTGTGGGAGTTTTCCTCCGACGGCGGGGGTGTGTTGAGTCTGGATCCCCAGCAGGGTTCGAACATTCTTCTGGTCGGCGGGTCTGTGTTCGCTGCCTTTATCTTCATACTTTCAAGAAATGACGAAAGGCTTTCCGAGAGGCGGCGTCATCTGCTCTCCACTACTGCGATCATCATATTTGACGCGGTGGCTATATTCTTTTGCTTCTTTAACGCAGCTTATCATATCGAAGACAGACAGTGGATATTGATCTTTCCCATTGCACTCCTCCTTGTGTTCGGGGCGATGATCTATCCCTTCTGGTTTTCTCTCATAGCGGTACCTTCCATAGTCATTTTCTTCGTCATATATATTCATTTGCTTGCGGGATATTATGGTATCGTACCCTACAGTTTGACCGTGATTGAGATCATGAGTCTCATCATTATCACCGTCATAGTGTCCATAATATGCCTGCTGAACTCTATGCTCCAGAAAAAGCGCTTTGAGGTCGAGGGTGTTTATTATAGCAACGTGAATACCATGCTTTCCGCAAAGCCCACTGCCTTTTCCACTGTCAGGGTAAATGTCACAAGAAACGAGGTGGTTGAAAGGATTGGAAAGGGGCTTGTCGCAAATACTCTTGCAAACGCGGGGAACATAGAGGAGATGATCGATAATGCCATTGCCATCAGTCCCGACCTTTCGGAAAAAGCAGGGGACGAAATGATATATAGAGATATGCTCCTTAAATCTTATGACGAAGGAAAGGATTTCCTGTCTTTCAATTGGAGTTATCTGCTCGAGAACGGAAAGTCCGGTTGGGTCACGACAAGCGTCAGATTGCTCCAAAATCCCTCAACAAAGGATATCGAGGCTATAGTCTGTTCAGAGTCAGACGAGAGGCAGCATACCGAGAGCAGTATTCTTTCGATCCTTTCAGAACTTGATTATATCCAGATCTCCACTATAGATGTTGAAAAGAGAACTATTACCCTTTACAGGAGCAAAGGGAGGATAAATGACGGCTTCTTTCCCGAGAGGGACTATGAAGAGGAGGTAGAGGCCGTATTCAGACGGCTTTCGGCTGAGTATGCCGGTGAGGTGGCTGTGAGCAGACGGCTGATGTCCCTTGATACCATAGTGCAGATGCTTTCCCAAAAGGATATTTATCAGGTTCGTCTCGATGCGGGTAAATCTCATTATCAGGAGACCTTCCGTTATCTTGACAGATTCAAAAAGACGATAGTGATGACTCTTCAGGATATTACGGAGATTTTGGATGACGAGGAGGAGAAGAGCCGCCAGATGCGTGAAGCTCTCGCTCAGGTCCGGGAAAGCAGCAGGATAAAGGGAGACTTCATTTCGCGGATGAGCCACGATATCAGAACCCCCTTGAGCTCGATCATAGGTTTTTCCTCCCTGCTGGACCGTGACAAAAATGATCCAAAGAAGATCGTTTCAGATGCGAATAGCATATCAAGTGCTGCGAATGAGCTACTTTCCCTCGTGAGCGATGTTCTTGATATCGTAAAGCTAAACTCAAAGGAAAACGGGCTTTCGGAGAAGGAATTTTCACTTAAGCGGACTTATGAGAGAATCTGTGCGAAGACGAAAGAATTGGCAGATCCTCTTTCCATTGATTTTTCATCCTCCTTTACAGAGGTTAGTCATGAGAGTTTTATTGGTGATGAAGAGAGGATAGGACAGATCCTTTCCAATATCATTACCTTTGTGATGAACCGCACGGGAAAGGGCGGACATATCAGTTTTTTTGTAAGCGGGAGATCTCATCCTTCAGGGAAGGAGGAGAATATCTCCTTTGAGATCAAGAGTGATCAGGTCGTTCTCTCCCGGGATTATCAGGAGGTTCTTTTTGAGCCGTTCAGCCATGATGAAAATGATACGGCAAAGGGAAATGAGATCGAGGGGACAGGCAGGAATGATACAGGTCTTTTGCTCCCTATTTCAAAGATCCTCACTGATCTTATGGGAGGGAATATATCCGTGAAAAGCGCCCCTGATGAGGGTTGTGCATTTTCCGTTATCATCCCCCTGAGGTTTACCATATCAGAGTCTCTGCCTTCTGATCCCCATGAGATGAAAGAGGATAGTGATGTATTTGACGGGCTTAAGATCCTTGCTGC
>OMRF01000343.1 GCA_900313435.1 uncultured Lachnospiraceae bacterium
ATGCGTAGCATAGCTGCTCCACTTGATATTTGATATTGTACAGCGTATAATACAAAGCATGATACAAGGCCTTGGAAACTACAGCATTTTTAATATCGATTACAATGCTTTCTCCAATTCAGGGAGGGTTTCTAACGGTGCGCCTGCGGCTCCGGCCGCCGGAAGCATTGAAAGGACAGCGGGTGCAGTCGGTTCCGTAAATGAAAATGCGGGAGGCGCTGTAGTAAATCCCGCTGAGGACGGACGCACTCCCGAAACTACCGTAAAGCCCGGCAAAAGGTCTTCGCCGGCGGAGTGTCAGACCTGCAAGGAGAGAAAGTATGTGGACGGCTCAAATGAAAACGACGTATCTTTCAAAAGTCCCACGCACATATCTCCAAATTCCGCAGGAGCCGCTGTCAGGGCACACGAGAACATGCATGTTCAGAATGCCTACCAGAAGGCCGGTAAGGAGGGCGGAAAGGTGCTCCAGGCCAGCGTTTCCATTCATACAGCGGTTTGCCCGGAGTGCGGAAGGGTCTATGTCAGCGGAGGGACCACGAAGACATCGATAGCCTCTCCCGTTGACAATGGAGGTGCCTCAAATCCCTATAAGCAGCAGGCAAAGGCGATAAACGCTCTCTTCAATGGGGCAAATGTGAATTACAGAGTCTGAGAGACCATAAAAAAACGAAAAAAGGCCCGGGTGCCACTTGTGTGGTCTCCCGGGTTTTCCTTTGAAGATAAGGATTATGATCGAATTCATAGTAAAGCTAAGATACAGGGACATTTACCGTTTCCTTATGTACAAGAATTACAGAAGCTCCCAGGGGATCATCCCGATCATCCTGGCCGTGCTTGTGATCATTGTGGCAGCGTTTTCCACAGAAAGGATACCGCTTCATTTTACGGTCATTTATTATATCTGCGCGGGGATCTTCCTTGTTTATCAGCCGATACTCCTTTTCTTTCAGGCAAGGGCGCAGATCAACAAGAACCATGTGCTGAAAAACGCCATCCACTACCAGCTTTCCGGGGAGGGCATCAAAGTCATATCCGGCGCGGTCATAGAGGATAATATGATCAGTGTATCCTGGGACGAGATACTAATGGTCCGGGAGACAGGCAGGGAGATCTTTATATTCAGGGACAAGGAAAATGCCTTTGTACTTCCGAAGAAAGGGATTGAAGGATCCCTTCGTAAGATCAGAAAGCTTATTCGGGATATGATGCATCACGGTGACGTTTCGCTTTTGAAAAGATAATGGATATGGAAAAGGCATATGTATCGGCTTCGCCCGAAGAAACAGAAGCTGTAGCAGCTGAATTAGCAAAAGAAGTCTCAGCCGGAAGCATATACACTCTTTCCGGGGATCTCGGTGCGGGAAAGACTGTTTTTGCAAAGGGCTTTGCGAAAGGGCTTGGGATAAGTTCTCCCGTCACAAGCCCCACATTTACCATAGTGAACGAATACCATGAGGGACGTCTTCCTCTTTTTCACTTTGATGTCTATCGTCTGGGAGAAGCTGAAGAACTCTATGACACAGGTTTTTTTGATTATCTTTCAAGGGGCGGGGTCTGCCTCATTGAATGGGCTGAAAGGGTTGAGGAAATTATACCGAAGCCATATTTCAGCATTGTGATAGAAAAGGATATCTCCAGGGGAGAGGATTTCCGTTCCATTTCATTGAAAGAGATGATATGAAGATACTTGCGATAGATACAAGCGGACAACCCTGCACGGTTGCCATATTGGAGGATGAAAGTCTTCGAGCCTCATATACTATAGATATCAAAAGGACCCATTCAGAGACCTTGCTTCCAATGATAGACAGCTTTTTTGCGAACACGGGGATGATGAAAAGTGAGATCGACCTGATAGCCTGCGCCGCGGGACCGGGATCTTTCACTGGCCTTCGCATAGGAGCTTCAACTGCAAAGGGCATAGGTCTTGCACTTGAAAAGCCGGTAATACCGGTGCCTACATTACTTTCGCTTTCCTACAATGCCTGTGTGTCTCAGATGGACATTGTTCCTATGATGGATGCGAGAAGAGGTCAGGTTTATACGGGAATATACCGTTACAAAGACGGCGGAGTCTCTCTTCCCGAAATAGTAATGGAGCAGTGTGCGATCCCGGTAGAGGAACTTATCGGGGTAATAAACGAAAATGGTCGGGACGTCTTATTCTTAGGAGACGCTGTGCCGGTCTTTAAGGAAAAGATCAGGCTCCTTACAAAGACTAAGTACTCCTTCGCGCCGACCTTCCTTTCAAGGCAGAGGGCGGGGGCGCTTGCGGAAGTTTCGCTCCTCCTTTACAAAGAAGGCGCGGCGGTTTCGGCAGATGATTTCAGACCGGATTATCTTCGACTCTCCCAGGCCGAAAGGGAGCGGCTTGAGAGGGAAGACAAAAAAGGATGAGAAAGAGGGCAGATCTATGATAGAAGATGAATACAAGGTAAGGCTGATCTTTGATGAAGAAATTGACTCAGCCGCGGAGCTCTCGACCGCCGTTTTCGGTGATCAGGGTTACAGCAAGCGTGATTTTTTTGAGGCGGTAAAGGGTGGAAACGCTTTGGTGCTCGGGGCTTTTTCACGGGCTGATATGAGTATAAAAGGCTACGGGGTCTTTTATCATTCCGCGGATCAGGCAGAGATCAACAGTCTTGCCATAGCTGAGGATCAAAGACGAAAAGGCCTTGGTACCTTTCTTTTGAAGAAGGCTGCAGGGATATTGAAGGAGGGCGGTGCAAAAAAACTCTTTCTTGAGGTCCGGCGGTCAAACGAAGGTGCCATCAAATTTTATGAGAAGCACCGCTTCCTGATGTCTGACGTGAGAAGGAATTTTTATGACAATCCCAAGGAGGACGCTCTCGTAATGGTGAAGGTCCTGAAGCTTTGATCTGGAGAAACGATAATGCTTGATGTTTCACTTCTTGGAACAGCCGGAATGATGCCACTCCCATACAGATTCTTGACATCGCTGATGGCGCGCTACAATGGCTCTGATCTTCTGATAGACTGTGGTGAGGGAACACAGGTCGCGATAGCGAAGAAGGGGTGGAGCCCCCATTCCATAGATACGCTGCTTTTGACCCATTATCACGCGGATCATGTCAGCGGACTTCCCGGACTTCTCCTTTCAATGGCAAACGGGGAGAAGACTACACCGCTTTCCATATACGGTCCCAAGGGACTCTCAAGGATAGTGAATTCGCTGCTCGTTATAGCACCCGATCTTCCCTTTGAGATAAGGCTTAACGAGATGAGTTCGCCCAAAGAGGAGTTTTCTTCGAAGGGCTTTGATATAAAGGCCTTCCGCGTAAATCACAATGTGACCTGCTACGGATATTCTCTTTCAGTGAAGCGCCTTCCGAAGTTTGATCTTGAAGCTGCAAAGTCAAAAAACATTCC
>OMRF01000218.1 GCA_900313435.1 uncultured Lachnospiraceae bacterium
CTTTATGAAGCGCTCAGAGGACTTTCCCTCCCGGCCGTAGCCCCAGATCAGAACTCTTTTGTCATTCAGCTTTTCAGTGATCTTCATTTCAACGCTCTCCCTGAGGTCCTCCCTGGGGTCTGCCCTGCGGTCCTCCCTGAGGTCCGCCCTGAGGCCCGCCCATCGGCCGCTGGATCTTAAATGCCTTGAAAAGAAGCTTCATAAAAAGCGGCATGAAGATAAAGATAAGAACATAGCCTACGATAAGACTGATAACAAGTGATCGGAGAAACATGGGAAGGAAAGGTATCTGCGCTCCGTGAGCGGTGGCGTTCATATATGCCATGAAGACCATCACAAGGGTTATTACCGGTGTATAAATAAGATCCGATATAAGGGACGTAAGAAAATGTGCCGGAAGTGAATTCGGTCTTATCCCGGCCTTTCTCGCCGCCGCATCGCCCACCTTCTTCATCGGAACAATGAAGCCGATAACAAGGCTTAAAAGTGTGCTCACAAGAAAGCTCATGAGAAAGTCCTGCCATGTAAACTTTCCCGACAGAAGATTTCCCGTAAGAGAGAGTCCGAAGCTCATGGTGACACCCATAAGTATGCTCATTAATATTCCGATCTTTCTTTCAAACTTCATACTAAAAATACCTCCGTTCAAAAAACTTTGTTTATTATACCATTTTGCGCCTCTTCTTCCTATCACCTGAAAAAACGTGTATAATGAAATCCGTCGTTCAAACGAAGGGAGACATAATGGATTACTGTATCCGGGGAAAAAAATTAGAAAAGAAATATAAGGGCTTCACCCTTGACATAAAGGAGCTGAATATCCCTTCGGGATATGCCACGGCACTGATAGGAGAAAACGGTGCGGGAAAAACTACCCTCTTAAACATCCTCTCGGGCATCAGGATCGACTTCAAGGGAAGCCTTTTGTTCTTTGAACAATATAATGAAAAGGACAGGGACAAGGAGAGTTGTCCCGTCCGTGAAAAAACAGGCTATACCGGAAACGGCGTCTACTTCCTCCCGAACTGGACCATCAGACAGGTTTCGGAGGTCTCCTCAATGCTCTTCTCGGGCTTTGACCCCCAAAAATTCGAGCAGCTCGTACGGTCCATGCGTATCGATCCCATGGCAGGCATTACCCAAAAGGTATCAGCCCTTTCAGACGGGAACCGTATGAAGCTTGAGATCGCGGCCGTACTTTCCCGGGATACCGACCTGCTGATAATGGATGAGCCCTCCGCCGCCCTCGATCCCTTAGCTAGAGACGACCTTAATAAGACCCTGCGGCGCTATATCGAAGAAAAGGAGCCTAACCGCTCGATACTCTTCTCCACTCACAATATCGCTGATATGGAGGCTATCACCGACTACGCCATCATTATGGAGCTTGGAAAGATAGTTGAAGAGGGCTGGGTTGACGATCTGAAGGAAAAATACGTGTATGTCGTGGGTGAAAAGGACGCGGCCGCAGCGGCGGCTCCCTATCTCATCACACTGGAGCAGGGGAATTACAATTTCTCGGGAGTCGCGTTTTCCGACAGAAGGAGCTGGCTTTCAAAACTCCCCGTAAGACTGTCCCGTCCGAGCCTTTCCGAGATCGTGATCGCCGTCATGAAAAACGAGCGAATGAGACAGAGATAAAATGGACCTCCGGGACGGGGTCAGGGGTCCATTTAGCCAATCTTTACTTTGGGAAAAATGGCATCTCTATGATCGATTTCTCATCATAACTTACCGCCATAAGATGATGATTGGATTCAGCAGTCCCAAGTACGGGGCTTTCACTTCCCTTCTTAACAACTACGGGAAGATCGTTGTCTTCAAGCAATAGCTTGTTAAAGTTGCTGCACAGCTTTTTCTTAACATAGCTGTACCGCTCCATGGTTTTTTCTGCAGCATATTCAACACTCTCGGGATTTACGGGATCTATAGATACCATTCTTACGGTAAATGTAAAAAGAGTCTTGTCGTTTTTCCCATAGTAAAAGAATCCGTTTGAAAAAATCTCTTCTGTCATCTTATTTAGCCATTACTCATTCTGAACTGCAGCCTTGTCCAACTTAACGTTTCTAAAGAACAACATAATGTCTATGGTGACCTCTGTAATATTAATGATATAGAATGCGAGCACCAGATAGAACAGCCAGCCGAAAGTACGGCCGCTGCTCATCTCAACGCACTTTCTTATTATTCCGAACACGTATCCTAACCAGATAAAGACCTCAAAGAACAGGCTCTTGCCCTTTGCGGTTCTCGATGTGTATGACTTGTATATTGACACCGGCCACGACAGCCCAAAGCAGACTATCATCAATACTTCCAAGATTTCGATCATTTCACTCACACTTTCCGACAGGGTCAAAAATGCATCATTCCTCAGAACGCCTGATGCTTTACGACCTCATATTCATCACCGTTCCGATAGAATGGGCATACCTTCCTTTGTGAGAGCATCACATGAGAAAACTCGTCCTCATCCATCTGCACATCGCAGTAATATTCCTCATCCTCTTCATCATAGGAATAATTAGCGCAGGTCTCACACAGTATATCGAAAGAGTCGCTCATTATTATACTTCTCCCAAATAATATTCCTCGAGCTTCGGTCTTGCCTTCTCATATACGCTCTTCAACCCGGGATCGAACTGAGTACCCATCCCTTCCATGATGATGCCGTCCGCTTTTTCAAAACCAAAAGCTTCTTTATATACCCTTTTGCTGACAAGCGCATCATAGACATCGGCAATTGCCATTATCCTGGCCTCAAGGGGGATCTGCTCTCCTGAAAGCCCTTCCGGATAACCGGAACCATCCCATCTTTCATGATGATAGTGCGCCACATTTTCAGCGATCTTCTTGAACGAATCATCGTCCGTGTTAAGAAGGATCTCGTGTATAACCCGTGCGCCTTCTGCCGCGTGACATTTCATCTTCGCATATTCTTCATCCGTAAACCTTCCGGGCTTCCTGAGTATGGCGTCATCCACGGCGATCTTTCCAAGGTCATGCATGGGAGCTGCCTTTATCACATCCTGACAGAACTCATTCGAAACGTTAATCTTCCCCTCTTTAAGGATCTCATCGATCAGTATCCGGACACCTTCACTTGTTCTTTTGATGTGTCCGCCGGTGGAATTGTCCCTGCTTTCTACCATCATCGCAAGGCTCATGATCAGATTATCATGCATCTTTACGATATGCCTGGTTTTTTCCTCTACCTGTGCCTGAAGCTTTTCATTATAATCATCCATAAACTTGAGCCACTTTTTATTTTCGGTATCATCCGTGAAAGTAATAATGTAGCCGCGTTTCACCCTGCCATCATACAGAAAGCTGACATTTACATTATAGTACCTTGTATCATCGCTATTCCCGCCTTCCGGGTGGAATGTATATTCAAAGCTATTGTTCATAGGTTCCTGTTTGAAGCTCTCAAGAAAATGCAGGATCTTATTTTCAGACTCTTTATGACCGAATACATCATCTACCGCCAGCTCTTCAAGTTCCGGGACAATGGTTCTTGCCGTACTATTACTGCCAAGATAACGATTTCTGAAGTCAAAGGAGATGTATCCGATCGCCTTTTCATGCACAAGAGAGTCTATGGCAGTATCCGCCACGTCATACAGATTCATTCTTACACAGATGATAAGGTACATGACCTGTGCCAAAAGGTATCCTGCCGGTACAAGATCGATCCCAAACAATGTTCTTTTTCCGGCAAAACAACTGATCATAACGATCACATACGGGATCACCAGAAGAAGGATGATCGTCCGGGGCACCTGCCGTTTCTTAAGCCATGAATAAACGATCGCAATAAAGCCCATTACAAAGAAAACGATCACGAGCGCATAGTAAGCGGTGTGCATCCATCCGTAATCGCGTTCAAGGACCGGCATCCCGTCTGAGATACTGAAGGACATATTACGGTAAAAGCCGTCTGAGTATCCTATCGTCAACACACTGGCATAGGAAAGAAGACAAAGAACAAAAAGAGTGAGCCTTTGCCATTTTTTTATCTCAATCCGGCAAAGATTAAAAAGACTCAGCAGCATAAAAAGCTGCAGAAAACTGCTTCCGAGATACATCAGTTTCTGAGCACTTACAGCCTCACCGATGTTTTTAGAAACGCTGAAGTAAAGAAACCCCATTATGGAGATCGGGATAAACGCAAATATCATACTGATATTTGTGTTAAAGTGCTTATGCCATTTGCATATGTAGATCGCGGTGCATACAAGTGATGCAACAAGTAAGCTCCCGTAGAATATCGGTGCCATTCTTTATTCTCCTAAAATCCGGTTGTAAACTTCCCCGGAATCCATTAACCACACAATGGCATTTTATGTAGATGGATATTTTTAGTCAAGTTTCTATCTTTGCCGTCTGTAATCTTGCGTTTTTGCGCGTCGTAGCGTATCATTAATATGGTTTTCTTAATTTTAAAGGGGGGTTGTAATATGGCAAAAACAAAAGATCAAACTACCGGCAGGAAGAAGAAAGTCGGCAAAATAAGCATGCGTGTAACGCTTCTTCTTTTTGCTCTGCTTCCGCTTGTTTGTTCCTCGGTCATATTGACAATAATGCTTATGACCAGCAGTACGAAAGTACTCAACAAATCAATGTCAAACTCGCTTGTTTCTATCATTCAGGGAACGGGGACATCGTTTGATTCCGCAACGGATACAAATGAGACTATCCTTAAGGCGTATGCCTCAGCACCTGTAGTCAAGGAGCTTCTGTTGAAGCCGAACGATTCCACTCTTGCTGCAAAAGCTCAACAGTACACGCTTGACTATTTTTCAGAGTTGGACGGATGGGAAGGCTTGTATATAGCTGACTGGAATTCAAAAGTGCTCACGCACCCCTCAGCCCCTGTTATCGGAAAGGTGTTAAGAGAAGGTGATTCACTCAAAGCACTTCAAACATCCATACTTTCAGCCAACGGTGTGTACAATACCGGTATAATGCAGTCTCCGGCTTCCGGGCAGATCGTTATGTCAATGTATTATCCTGTCATGGATGGTGACAAGCCCATAGGGTATGTCGGCTGCGGAACTCTTGTAAATAATGTCGCATCCAAAATATCTGATGTATCAAGTCTTGGTCTGAGCAGCGCCTACATTTATTATGTAGACAACCAGGGAACCATGCTCTATCACCCGGATGAGTCGAAGATCGGCAACCCTGTGGAAAATGCAGCAGTTAAAAGTCTGGTTGCGGATGTATCGGCAGGCAAGCATCCCGCGCCCGCATGTATAGAATATAACTACAAGGGCAAGATAAAGTATGCAGCTTACTATATCGGTGAAAACGAGCAATATATAGCTGTGCTCACAGCAGATGAAAGCGAAGTAATGGCCGATATCGTTAAGACCAGAAATCTGACCATCATCGTTTGCATTATATCTATAGTGTTCTTTATGTTTGTTGCAATTCTCGTTGAAAGAAAGGTCTCCAAACCTCTTACAGAGATCACGGGTGCGATCGATAAGCTCAGTACGGGTGATGTTACCGTTGAGTGCGAAGCCAAGTCCAATATCAGGGAGACCGTCAGCATCCTACAGGCATTCAAGAGACTCAAGGATGCACTCTCCACATCAATGCGGTCTGTCAAGACTTCCGCAAGTACGCTTAACAACGCTATCTTAAGCGTTGACGGAATGACCGGAAATAATGTTGAGTCGGTATCCCAGATCAACTCGGCGATCAACGAAGTTGCTACAACTTCTCAGTCGGTTGCTGAGAACGCCCAGACGATGGCTGAGAAAGCGATCGATCTCGGAAATGATATTGAACTGCTCAATGCAAATGTTCAGAGACTCCATGAGGCATCACAGACGATCAAGAACGCAAACAACGAGGCTACTGAATGTATGAATTCGGTTTATACGGGTGCAAACGAATCTGTTGCGGCTATGCGGGATATCAGTGCAAAGATCACGGAGACCAACTCAGCCATAACCGGTATCGGAACAGCAGTCCAGGCTATTGAATCCATAGCTGCACAGACCAATCTCCTTTCACTCAATGCTTCGATCGAAGCAGCACGTGCGGGAGAAGCCGGACGCGGATTTGCGGTAGTTGCGGATGAGATCAGAACGCTTGCCGACTCCTCAGCAGAGTCGGCCAAGGAGATCAAGCAGATCGTAGAGAACGTTATCGTTCTGTCGAGCGGAATGGTTGAGATTTCCAACAAAGTATCGGATGTGGTTAACAAAGAGCAGGCGGATATTGAGAATGCACAGGATAAGTTCAACGTTTTGTCTGATTCCGTTGAAGCATCCATCAGTGAGATAGAGCAGATCAGGGAAATGGCTGCAGAACTTGATCAGATCAAGTCTGATCTTTCAAATACAACTACAGAGCTCGGAGCTATATCCGAGGAGCTCGGAGCCTCCGCTCAGGAGGTCGCGGCGTCATGCCAGACCGTTACGGACGCATGCGCCGATACTCAGAATTCCACAGCCGAGATGCGCAATATCAACGAGGATATGAGCGCGGCAATTGAATTCTTCAAGTTCTGATAAAGGACAGTTTTGGACCCCCGGGACAGTCCCGGGGGTCCAAAATTATGCCCTGACAAGTCGAAAAGAGAGCATCTCTATGCCATCAGCTGTCGGTATTATCTCCGTCCACGGAGATACAGCTTCCCCTAATACTTCACCCTTCATTCCGGTGTCATAGAGAAGCTTGCCATCTTCTTCCTTCCACGCCTTTTCTTCAAGCACTAACGTGCTGTCATCATAGAGCGATGCTTCTCCGGATGAAAGCGCTTCATCAAGTTCCTCCTTGGGCATATCCTCCGGGATCGGAAATATTGTCAATGCCTTTCCGTCATCTGTAAAGACATATCCAAAACCTACCGACTGCTTGACATCGTCATCAAGCGTATCGTCCGCCAAAATATCGGAAGCACTGCGCCATGTCCTTGTAAGGTCCTTATTAAGAACCATAGCTTCAGAAATCTTCCATTTTCCAACAATGTTCATAACAACCTCCTCTCATGCGATACTTGGGTTTTGGACCCCCGGGACTGTCCCGGGGGTCCAAACTATTTCTTAAATATCTCCCAAAAAGCAACTGCACTCGCCGCAGCGACATTAAGGGAATCTACATCCCTATTCATCGGTATCTTTACCGTAAGATCACATCTTTTTATGATCTCATTCGAAATCCCATGATCCTCATTGCCCATGATGATCGCTTTTCTGCCATTTTCTACTTTGCACTCATTTAAAAAAACGGCATCATCTGACAGCGCAAGAGCAATGGTCGTATAGCCGTCTTTCTTAAAAAGCGACATGAGGTCACCATCAGCGTAAGTCCAGTCGATCTGAAAAACCGTTCCCATGCTCACCCTTGCCGCCCGCCGATACAGCGGATCCGCAGAGCCCTGTGTCAGAACGATCCCGTCAGCCCCCAAAGCGGCTGCCGATCTGAAAATGGCACCCACGTTCGTCGGATTTTCCACATCATCAAGGACAACAACATTATTATGTACAGACAAAAAGTTCTGCAAATCCGGAAGCGGTCTCCGGCGCATGGCAGCAAGCACTCCGCCCGTCAGTGAATATCCGGTGATCTCCTTCATCACATCATGATCTGCGATAAACACCGGAATATCTTTTCCCCGTATCAAATATGAAATGTTATTTTCACATCCGGCCTCAGCGAAGAATGATATTGGTTCATATCCCGCCGTAAGCGCTCTTTCAATAACGCGTACGCTTTCGCATATGAAAGCCCCGCCATTCGGCTCAAATACCTTTTTTACCTGTTTTTCGTTGAGCCTTTCATAAAGGCTTACCTCCGGCGCGTCTAATGAAGTTATCTTTATTATCTTCAGCTCCATCATTTCAGTTCAATATATCCGGTCGAGAAATCATTCGTCGGATCCACCGGATCGGAAAAGCTGAAGGACATCTCTACCACTGCATCATCGGCACGTTTCTCAAATTCTTCTCCCGGAACACAGACCGAATCGTGATGAAGGGTATAACCCGCAGGAAGTCCGGAATCATACAGGATATATGAATTATAAGCCGTACCGCCCACCTTCATATACGAAGTGTTAATGTAATAATCGTTCTTCGAGCGATTCTCGATCCAAAGATCATAACCTCTGTCGCGCTTCTCTTTTATAAGGCTTCTGATCCTTACCTTATCATTTTCAAAGACAACGCTGCCTTTATCGTTATCATCAGTTATGGCAGTATATCCGTCATCACTGATCTTAAAGACTTTCATGGTTTTGTCTTCATAGATCTTGCCATTATCATCACTGATCGAGATTTCGCCAAAGACCATTTCATCGATCGAGTCAAACCATTCACCATATACACTTTCATAGAACAGGACTTGTGACTTCCCTTCAAAATAGCTGTAGAGATAGATATAATCCCGCGATTTGCTCCGTCCGTTGATGCCGACACATTTCAGACAAAAATGGACCGGATCAGGCCGTTTATTGATCAGCGAAAAACCTACACGATAGCTGTATGACTGATTATTATATTTCCCATTGTCGGTATCGGCATATATACTCATCAACCGAACTTCAACGTCATCCCGGTCGAGGATCGTAAGCTCCGGGCTGCTAATAAGTTTATAATCCTTATAATCGTAATCTTTAACCTTTTCATTGCTGCGATACCTGTAGGCGCCGGAGGGTGCTATCCTGTCAGCGATCAGGGAAAAGACGATCATCAGAACAAACACACCTGCCAGGGCTAAGATCGCGATCCGTATGTGACGGAGCGTTTCAAGACCTTTCTTATGCGCTCTTGAAACGGCGTCCTTCGCGGCATCATCTGCCATCTTTTCAACAGCTGCCGCGTCTACCCGATAACGTTTTTTAAGCTCCTTATCTCCCCCGTAGACTGCGCCGCAGTTCGGACACTTACTATCTTTGGCTGTATTTATGATGTATCCGCAATAGTCACAGGTTATTTGGGGATCGTAAACCTGCATCACGGCAGACTTCTTTTCGGCGGTCTTTCTGAACTCCCTTGAGCTCAAGATCTTGGCCTGTACATACAGGTATTTGATCACCAAAAAAATAATTACGATCAATAATATGATCATCGCGACTTTAAAAAGCATTTTATCTTTCTCCGACAGACCCCCGGGTCCGGAATCCCAAAAAACTCACATCCCCGCCATCGCGCGAAGCCTCAGATATGCCACCAGAGTCCTTATTCCCCAGCCCACGAGGATCGCGACAAAAAGGCAGATGAACATTAAGAGGAACTGGAGGTTTCTATGCTCCTGCCCCCACTCGCTCCTCATTATCTTTATATAAATAAAAAGACCGAGGAAGACGGCTCCGACATTTATGAGTATGCCTACAGTATCTATCTCATAGCCCATTTTTCCTTCCCCTTCCTTCTTTGATGTACGCCTTCAAAAAATCAACAAGCCTTTCCATCTCGCTCTCAAGCCCTATTGTGATCCGAAGATGATCCTTCACGCGATCACCGTTAAAGTGCCGCACATAAATCCCCTCTTTTTTCAGATCTTCAAAAAGAACAGTACTGTCGAGTTCCTGGTGCCGGGCAAAGACAAAATTTGATGATGACTTCGGGAACGAAAAACCAAGTGCTGTAAGTTCTTTTGAAAAGTTCTCCCTTGTGGAGATTATTCTTTTTATATTCTCTTCAAAATAAGCCCTGTCTGAAAGAGCCGCGATGCCTATCTCCTGAGTTATGGAATCCATGGTATAGGAATTAAAGGAATTTCGAACGTCCCACAAAAATCTGATAAGCTCCTTTGAGCCAATAGCCACGCCTATCCTGCTCCCGGCAAGGCTCATGGATTTTGAGAAGGTTCGGGTGATAAGGAGGTTGTCATATTTTTCTATAAGAGGAAGGGCTGTTTCCCCGCCGAAATCCACATAGGCCTCGTCTATTATGACTACTGATCCGGGATTATTTTTTACTATCTTTTCGATAACGGAAAGCGGCATTGAAAGAGCTGTCGGCGCATTGGGATTTGCGATCACAATCCCTCCGTTACTTCTTCCGATATAGTCGTTTTCATCGATGGAAAGGTCATCCTTTAAGGGGACGGCAGCATAGGGGATATCAAAAAGCTTTGCCCAGACATCATAGAAGGAATAAGTCACATCGGGAAAGAGCACAGGCTCTTTTTCCTTTGAATTAAAGAAGGTAAGGAAGGACATGGCAAGCACGTCATCAGAGCCCGTTCCTGTAAATATGTTCTCGGGCGCGACCGAAAACCAGTCTGAAAGGGCTTTGACCAGGCCGTCACACAGAGGCTTTGGGTATTTCTTTAAGCGCCCCGCATCAAAATCCTTAAGAACCGATGAGACTGCAGGCGCAGGCGGATAAGGATTTTCATTTGTGTTTAGTTTTATTATGTTTCCTTCGGGCTGCTCCCCTGGAACATAGGGGATGACGGCACGGACATTATCCTTCCAACTCTTCATTTCAAACTTCCTTTTCCATTTTTTCTATCTCCGAGATCCAGAGGGAAGCGACTGCGTCAGACGGCATCCTCCAATCGCCTCTGGGGGAAAGTGATACGGACCCCACCTTTGGACCATCCGGAAGAGCGGATCTCTTGAACTGTTGTGAGAAGAACCTTTTGTAAAAAACCTTCTCCCACTTAAGTATCTCTTCTTTTTCATAGCTTCCAGAAAAGGCGATCTCTGCCATCCTCATTATCTTTTTCGGAGAGAAGCCAAAGCGCATCATGTAATACAAAAAGAAATCATGAAGCTCGTAAGGTCCCACTATGTCCTCTGTCTTTTGCTGTATTTCTCCGTCTTTCGGAGGGAGAAGCTCCGGAGATACAGGCGTATCAAGGATATCAAAGAGGGCCTCTGAAAGCCGCACATCGTCTTTGTTTCGGGACACAGCCTCATATCTTACAAGGTAGCGGACCAATGTTTTCGGGACGGAGGCGTTCACTCCGTACATGGACATATGATCTCCGTTGTAAGTAGCCCAGCCCAGTGCAAGCTCCGAAAGATCACCGGTCCCTATGACAATACCGTTTTCCTTATTGGCGATATCCATGAGGATCTGAGTCCGCTCCCTGGCCTGTGAGTTCTCGTATGTGACCGACCTGTCATCCTCTGAAAGACCTATGTCGGAAAAATGCTGCTTCATTGCGGGCACGATCGATATCTCCCTGATATCAGTCCCAAGATGCTTCATGAGAGTAATGGCGTTCTCATAGGTTCTGTCCGTAGTGCCAAAGCCGGGCATAGTGACTGTGACTATATTCTTCCTTTCAAGCTTTAATCTGTCAAAGGCCTTCACCGTCACAAGAAGTGCGAGCGTGGAATCAAGTCCGCCGGATATACCTATCACGGCTTTTTTTGCGTACGCTGCCTGAAGCCTTTTTGCAAGGCCAAGCGTCTGTATCGCAAATATCTCCCTGCATCGGCTTGAAAGCTCGTTCTCATCGGAAGGTACAAAAGGATGGGGAGGAAAAGTCCTCTGTAGTTCTGAATCCGGGAAGGGAGTCGTAAATTCGATCTCATTAAAGTCGGGAATAATTGTCCCGGTGAAAGTATTCATCCTTCTTCTTTCTGAAAGCAGCCTCTCCACATCGATATCTGCGAAGGTCAGTCCTTCAAAGAAGGGCTCGGACTCGGAGAGCATGGTTCCGTTTTCCGCTATCATGGAGTGCCCCGCAAAAACGGTATCCGTAGTGGATTCAGAAGGGC
This sequence comes from uncultured Lachnospiraceae bacterium, assembly GCA_900313435.1. GTDB lineage: Bacteria > Bacillota > Clostridia > Lachnospirales > Lachnospiraceae > RUG306. The sequence goes on from OMRF01000218.1 coordinate 11,702, forward strand.
CTGCGCAGGAATACACGTATCCCGAAATAGTGCGGGCCGACTGGGAGAGAACGAGTGATCTTCTGTATTCCCTCTTTCCTATGATCTCGTTTGAGGCTGAAAGATTGACTATGATATCGGCTCCGTTTAATGCCGCGCTCGTGCTGGGCGGCTCGGGAACCCAGAGATCCTCACAGATCTCAACACCTATCTTAAGGCCTTTCATACTCTCGGATGAAAAGATCAGATTTGTCCCGAACGGGCAATACACGTCTTCTGATATCTTTACGTCAATGCCATCAAAAACTTCTTTGTCTTTTGCCGGAAAGAACTGCCTTACCTCGTAGAATTCATGATAATCGGGAATATAAGTCTTTGGAACAAGTCCAAGGATCTCCCCCTTTGAAAAAACCGCAGCGCAGTTATAGAGGTGGTTTGAGACAGCAAAGGGAAGCCCTGCAAAGAAGATCGCGTCATATCCGGCTGATTCCGAAACAAGCTGAAGGAGGCCTGAAAGCGCCTTTTCAAGAAGAGCGCTCTGTCCGAAAAGATCCCCGCAGGTATAGCCCGTGATGGATAGCTCCGGGAAAACAACGATCCCTGCCCCTTCTTTTACCGCCTGCTTCATGAGATCCTTCATCTCTTTTACATTTGAATCTACATCCGCCACACTGACATGGGGTACAGCGCAGGCGCACTTTATAAATCCGTCGTTCATTTCGTTATCTCCGCTTTAAGCTCATCAGTTTCAAAGGTATAATCTGTCCCGCAGAAGGAACAGTTCACCGTAAGAGGTTTATTTTCAGTTATCATCTCAAAAATATCCTTTTTCGGGAGAGTGAGTATGGCATCAAGAACCCTCTTCCTTGAACAGTCGCAGGAAAATGAGACTGAGTGTGCCTCTTCTTCGACAGGAGAAAGGGAGTGAAGCACCTTTTCTATCATATCTTCGGGATACATGCCGCCTGAAAGCATCTCGGTCACGGAGGGAAGTGTCTTAATATTATTTTCTATCACTTCTATGGTCTTTTCCTGCGTCCCCGGCATGAGCTGGATAATGAAGCCTCCCGCGCATTTCACGGAAAAGTCCGTGTCAACCAGCACTCCGAGAGCCACTGACGACGGCGTCTGCTCCGATGCCGCAAAATAATAAGTGAGATCTTCAGCCACCTCTCCGCTTACAAGGGGGACTGTACCTGAATAGGGCATTTTGAGTCCGATATCCTTCGTCACAGTGAGGTTACCCCTTCCTATCGCGCCGCCCACATCAAGATGACCGTTCTTTTTCGCGGGAAGTTCAACATCCGAGACCCGGCAAAACCCCTTTACATGACCGTGGGAATCCGCTGTGACCGTTACTCCCTTCGCGGGTCCGTCGCCCTGAAGCTGAAGAGTGATGAGGTCTTTAGGATCCTTCATCATCCAGCCCATCATAGCTGCGGCGGAAAGCGTACGGCCGAGAAGAGCCGTTATAACAGGATATGTATCATGCGCCAAGCGGGCCGTCTCAACAGTCTCCCTTGAGGAGATCGCAAAGGCTCTTACCGTACCCTGCGCGGCATGAAATCTTGTCATATAATCATGCGCCATATCAAGCATTTCCTTTCGCTTCTTGAAAGAGAGCTTTCCTTGTACTATACTCGCAATTACATTAACGAAGGCAGATGTTAGAAGGAGATCTTTCCGTGGCCGGGGAACTCAAAAATCATATCAGGAAAAAGATAGCCCGCTTCTACAGGAAGAGGATGATCGCTCCTGCTGCCCTCTTAGTCTTCCTCATCATCCTGTATCTCGTGCTTCCCATAAGGTCCCTTTTCAATCCTGTACCCTACACCGACCTTGATTCGGCAGAGGCCAGGCACAAAGCCGGGACGAACTATGTGAACGCTTCTCTTTCAAACCTGTACTTCACGGGTTACCGGAAGATGATCTTCGGTCAGACCTATGGTTATTATTATTACTCCGTGACAGGCAATGAATGCACTCTCATTCTTCTTTCCGGGAAAACCTGCGAACAGGGAGTCCCGTCGATAGAGAAGCTTGATTTCCTTGCCAGGATAACAGAAAAGACCCCGTCCGAAGACCGTCTCATCGGCCTTCTCGCCCGGGATCTTTCATGGAATGAAGCAGGTCTTTCAAAGAATGTGTCATCCTTTATCCTGAACGAGCCCAAAGCGAACGGACCTGTCGCGGTACTTTTAAAGATCACTATATTCTTCTCGATATTCTTCGCGATCATTACCATGGCGCTCAATTTCCTCTACGCTTATTTTCCGGTCACCTCGCCGCCGGTGAGGAGACTCTCTCTGTACGGAAACGCCATGCGCCTTCTGAACAAGGCCGAGCGGGAACTATCAACCCTTCCCCAGCTCGCTACCGAAGACATGTATATCACCCAGAATTTCTTTATAGAGACTGCGCAAAGCGGCATAGCCATAGTTCCCATTAAAGAGATAATGTGGATCTACAAATACTCCACCCTGCACAAATTACTCTGGCACGTCTTTACGATATCATATACGCTCTACATAACCACCACGCACCGGCAGGTCATCAAATGCCCGAAAAATCAGAAATCGGACATCGACGGTATCATGGATTATCTTGCTGAAGCAAACCATGATATACTAACAGGCTTCTCCGAAGAGAACAGGGAAGCGGTATCCGCCAGGCAAGGTCAGGGAGCTTTTCTTACAAAGCTTACAAGGCTCCTTAAAAGATCGCCGGAGGATCTCGGAAACGACTGACCAAAGATAATTTATGAACGGATCTCTGCTTCCACGAGCCTGAAGGCTCCGTACTTTTTCCGAAGAGCCGGCTTTTCTATCTTTCCGGTAGCATTTCTCGGAACGTCTGCAAATATTATCTTTCTCGGTCTCTTGTAACGGGGCAGGGTCTCCGAGAAGCGCTCTATCTCCTCCTCGGTGCAGGTCATATCAGCCTTAACCTTTATGATCGCGCCCGTGATCTCCCCGAGCCTCTTGTCAGGAAGTCCTATCACTGCCACATCATCCACCTTGAAATATTCGGAGAGGAAGTTCTCTATCTCGACGGGATAGATATTTTCGCCGCCGGATACGATGACGTCCTTCTTCCTGTCTACAAGATAATAAAACCCGTCCTCATCCTGCTGCGCCATATCACCCGTAAAGAGCCAGCCGTCCTTCAGCACCTCATTGGTAGCCTCGGGATTGTTGAAGTAGCAGGTCATGACGCCGGGGCCTTTCACACAGAGCTCACCGACCTCGCCTTTTTTGACCTCATTGCCATTATCATCAACGATCTTGCATTCCCACCTGTATCCGGGTACACCGATAGCGCCGACCTTTTCTATGTTTTCAAGTCCAAGGTGGACACAACCGGGACCCGTGGATTCCGAGAGTCCGTAATTCGTATCGTACTCATGGTCGGGGAAATAATCCTTCCAATGTCTTATCAGCGACGGCGGAACAGGCTGTGCCCCTATATGCATGAGACGCCAGGAGGAAAGATCGTAATCGGAGAGCTTTATCTCCTGCCTGTCTATCGCATCAAGAATATCATTTGCCCAGGGAACAAGAAGCCAGACTATGGAACATTTCTCGTCAGAGACGGCTTTTAATATGATCTTTGGCTTTGTGCCCTTTAACAGCACTGCCCTGCTGCCTGTCCAGAGAGAACCCATCCAGTGGAACTTCGCCCCCGTATGATAAAGCGGAGGGATGCAGAGGAAGCAGTCGTCATGTGTCGTTTTGTGGTGGACCGCCTCCATCTCCGCAGCCTGATAGAGCGAAAGGTGCTTGTGCAATATAGCCTTCGGAAAGCCTGTGGTTCCGGAGGAAAAATAGATCGCACCGTAGTCGTCATTTGTAAGGGTCGATGCAATAGCGGGTTCTGTACAGCCGTGATCTGAAACCCTCATGAAATAGGGCTCCGCGAAATCCGGGCAGCCATCGCCCACATAGAAAAGGAGCCTTCCTCTTGAAAGCTCGTCCGCATTTGTCATTATCCGGTTGATAAATTCCGGACCGAAGAACAGCACCTTTACTTCTGCAAGAGTGGCGCAGTAGCTTATCTCATCCGCCGTATATCTGAAATTGAAGGGTACGGCGATGGCGCCGGTCTTCAATATCCCGAAATAGATGGGAAGCCACTCCAGACAGTTGAACATCAGAATAGCGACCTTGTCGCCTTTTTTTACCCCACGGGCTATGAGCAGGTTCGCCACACGGTTTGCCTTCTCGTCAAACACCTTCCAGGTAAGCTGCTTTCTGTAGGAAAAATCCTCCGTCTGCTGCACGAGATCATATTCCTTGAAGGAGCGCTTTTTTGTATCCGACGCTTCGGGGTTTAATTCCACGAGAGCTATCTCATCTTTGTAAAGCTCTGCGTTTCTTTTCAAAAGCTCTGTGACCGGCATCTTATTTATTCCCCTTCCTTCCCATGGAAAACGCTTTGAGGTTTAGCTCCAGAAACTTTTCGGGAACCGAAGCCTTTATTGCAGCCTCCCATGCCTCCTCCGTTATATCGGAAAAATAATTTGAAAGCCTCCCCATAAGGACGATATTCACAGCCTTTGAGGAGCCTGCCTCCTGAGCGATCGAAAGGCAGTCAAGAGGATCCACTTTGACATCAAGCGAGCTTACCTTGTCAAGAATATCGGAGGGATACTCAGCCTGTCCCGTGATGACCGGCATGGGATCTATCTCCTGGGTATTTGTCACTATGATCCCGCCCTTTTTCATGAAGGGCACATAGCGGGCAGCCTCAAGCTTTTCAAAAGAAACGAGGTAGTCGCACTCACCCTCATCAATTATGGGAGAATAGACCTTGTCCCCGAAACGGACATAGGTCACGACAGAACCGCCTCTCTGGCTCATTCCGTGAACTTCGGATACCTTGACATCATATCCGGCGTCAAGAAGAACCCTCCCTAAAAGCTTTGAAGCAAGGAGCGATCCCTGTCCCCCGACGCCAACTATCATAATGTTCTTTGTTTCCATTATTTCTTTTCCTTCTTCAGTTCGTCTCTGATCTCCTTAAGGAGCTTAACTTCATCCGAATCTTCCTTCGGTTCCTCTTCCTCCTCCTTCTTGTTCTTCTCCCTTATCGTGTTCATAGCCTTAACAATGATAAAGAGGACGAGCGCCATGAGAAGGAAATTGATGACGGCCGCGATGAATGCGCCATAGGCTACTTCAGCATTACCCACCATCACCGTGAGAGATGCAAGTGAGTCCGTATTCAAAATGATCCCTATCAAGGGCATCAGGATGTCATTTACCAGCGAATTGATAATGGCCTGGAAGGCGCCGCCGATAATGATACCGACCGCCATATCCATGACCGAGCCCTTGCTGATGAATTCCCTGAACTCACCGAAAAATCCTTTTTTCTTTTTCTTTTCTTCTGCCGCCATTTTCATACCTCCCTGCTCTTATTAGCGATCTTTTCCAGAATAAGTTTTTCAAATTCCTCATAGGACATTGAGGTTGATTCCCCGGTGTCCCTGTTTCTCACGGTAATGATATTCTCCTCCTGCTCCTTCTGCCCGATAACAAGCATGAAAGGAACCCGAAGTTCAGCCTGAGCCTCACGTATCTTGTAGCCTATCTTTTCGGAACGGTCATCAAACTTTACCCTGATGCCCTTGGAAAGCAGCTTTTCATAAATCTTTCCGGCATATTCAAAGGTCTTCTCGGATACCGGAAGGACTATGGCCTGAGTAGGAGCCAGCCAGACAGGAAGGTGTCCCTTTGTCTCCTCAAGGATGTAAGCCATGAACCTGTCAAGGGAACCGAGGATAGCGCGGTGTATGACGACAGGCGTCTTTCTTACATCTTCAGCGTCCGTATAGGTAAGGTCAAACTTCATGGGAAGGCAGAAATCAAGCTGGCATGTAGAAAGTGTGATCTCGTTTCCCGTCACGGGCTTTACGTTCACGTCAAGCTTCGGTCCATAGAACGCTGCCTCGCCGATCTCTTCCGTAAAGTCTATCCCTATCTCCTTAAGAACCTCACGAAGGGCCTCCTCCGCAGTATTCCACATCTCATCATCGGGATGATACTTGACTGTATCCTTGGGATCACGGAGTGACAGCACACATCTGTAGTCCGTAATTCCGAAGTCTTTGTAAGTATCGAAGATAAGATCGCATACGCCCTTCACCTCGTCCTTGATCTGCTCCGGAGTGCAGAAAATATGTGAATCGTTCTGGCAGAAATGCCTTCCTCTCTCTATACCCTTCAGCGTACCGGAGGACTCAAACCTGAAGTCATGGGCAATCTCCGCGATCCTGATGGGAAGTTCCTTGTAGGAATGGCGCTTTGACGCATATATTCTCATATGGTGGGGGCAGTTCATCGGACGAAGGACGAATTCCTCATCCTCCACCTGCATGGGCGGAAACATATTATCCTTGTAATGATCCCAGTGGCCGGAGGTCTTGTAGAGCTGTACGGTTCCGACGCAGGGTGTCATAACATGAAGGTAGCCAAGCCGCCTCTCCTTTGACCTTATATAATCCTCAAGCTCGGTCCATATCGTATAGCCGTCGGGAAGATACATGGGAAGCCCTTTTCCCACGAGTTCATCGGACATGAAAAGCTCCATGTCACGGCCTATCCTTCTATGGTCCCTCTGGAGCGCTTCTTCCTGCTGCTTTTCAAATTCAGCGAGCTCCTCCTTTGTGGGGAAAGCGGTGCCGTTGATACGAGTCAGCATCCTGTTGTTCTGATCAGCCCTCCAATAAGCGCCGGAGATACTCAAAAGCTTGAAGGCCTTAAGGGCCTTTGTATATGTGATATGGGGACCGACGCACATATCAATGTACTCGCCCTGCTGGAAGAAGGTTATCCGGTCTCCCTCGGGAAGGTCGCTTATATGCTCGACCTTGTAAGTCTCGTTCCTTTCCTCCATGAGCTTCACCGCTTCATCCCTCGGAAGCTCAAAGGTCTTGAAGGGAATATTCTCCTTCACGATCTTTCTCATCTCATCTTCGATTGGTCCAAGGTCTTCCTCGGTAAGCTTCTTTTCGCCGAGATCCACGTCATAATAGAAACCTTTTTCATTTGCGGGACCGAAGGCAAACTTCGCATCCGGATAGAGCCTCTTCACGGCCTGCGCAAGGATATGCGCGGCGGAGTGACGAAGGATGTGAAGCTCCTCCTCTTTTTCACATTCAAAAACCTGTCCTTTGTTATCAAGTGCTTTCATAGATCATTACCTCACTTTATTAACCGGTCTTTCCGGCTGTCTCAAATTGCAATGATAACACAAAGGAAAGGCATACTCAAACCATAGAGAGTTGTATATTGAATTATTTTTTTTCTTATGTAAGATATAGCCTTATGAAAATGATATTTCGTATCTTTAAGGATGATGTAAAGCAGCTTTTTTCAAGTTTCTTCATAATAGTGATGATAGTCGGGATTTCCGTGATCCCGGCTCTTTACGCGTGGCTGAATATCTATTCAAACTGGGATCCTTACGCCAACACAGGCGCTCTTAAGATTGCCTTTGTTTCAGATGACGAAGGCTATACCGATAAAAACGGCTCTTTTGAAAACGTGGGAGATTCTCTTCGAAAGGAGCTTTCGGAAAACACCGCCGTCGATTGGAGCTTTCTTGAAAGCAGTGATATCGCGGTCAAAGGTGTCGAAGCCGGAAATTACTATGCTGCTCTCATTGTCCCCTCTGACTTCACAAAACGCATTTTCACTTTCTTCACCGACGATCTCGGAAAGCCGACTATCCGGTTTTATAAAAACCAGAAGAAGAATCCCGTCGCGACAAAGATCTCGGACGCCGTAAAGACCTCTGTTCAGAGC
>OMRF01000217.1 GCA_900313435.1 uncultured Lachnospiraceae bacterium
CCATCCTGCGACACTTTAACGGATATAGGCACAGATCACGCGAAGGTGCCGATCGAAGCGATATTATCCGGAAAGGCAAAAAAGGGGAGAGCCTGCGATATAGAAAAAGGCCCGCTTGAAAGAGCATCGCAGAATGTGGCTTCGACCGGGCTTTCGGAAAAGATAGAGATCATCCTCTCAGACGGACTCATGGCTCTTTCTGTTTCGCAAGAGGATGTCATCGTGATCACAGGCATGGGGGGCGAGAATATAAGGGACATAATAGATGCCTCGTTCCAAAAGGCAAAAATGGCAAAGGCTCTTGTCCTCGGACCCCAGAGGCATAGTGAAAGACTTATTTCCTATCTGATCGAAAAGGGCTTTGAGCTTGATGAGGAGCGGGAGATCATTGACAGGAACAAAAAATATATTCTCATAAGAACTCATTTCGGAGGTCTCAAATGAAGGTAGCTGAAATAGTAAAGCTTCTTGAAGGCGAATGTCCGAAGGCTCTCGCCGAAGATTGGGACAATTCAGGGCTTCTCGTCGGCGATTCATCTGCTGAAGTAAAAAAAGTCTATATAGCGCTTGACGCGACATCTGAAGTCATTAGAGATGCCATAGATAATGAAGCTGACATGCTGATCACCCATCATCCCCTGATATTCAAGGGCGTGAAGGAGGTCACGGACAATAGCTTTGTCGGACGCCGGGTGATGGCCCTAATACAGAACAATGTCGCTTTTTTCTGTATGCATACAAATTTTGATGCCGCAAAAATGAGTGAGATAGTAAGGAAAAAGCTCTCTCTCCCTGAGGGGATAATCCTTCTTCCTTCAAAGGAAGATCCGGACAAGGGCATCGGAATGACCTGTCATATTCCTGATGTGATGACCCTTGAAGGCTTTTCCATGAAGGTGAAGGATGCGCTTTCCTTAAGCAATATAAGGGTCTTTGGTGATCTTTCAATGAAGGTTTCGATAGTCTCCTTCCTCCCGGGAAGCGGGAAGAGTGATATCGATACGGCCATAGCCCAGGGGGCGGATTGCTATATTACAGGTGATGTTGATCACCACAGTGGACTTGATGCGGTGGAAAAGGGTATAGGAGTAATAGATGCCGGACATTATGGGATGGAGCGCTTTTTCATCGAATACGTGTCATTGTTCCTAAAGGGGAATACGGGCTCACTTGAGATAGTGACGGCTCCCGTAAAGCAGCCATATCACGAGCTTTGAGGAAAGGGGTAAGCTATGACGGGAAATGAGATACTGAACCTGAAGATCGACGGGGAGGAAGTGAGGGCTGAGAGTGGTATGCTTCTTTCATCCCTGGCGGAAAAATACGGAAAGAAGGATGATGATATCCTTCTCGCTATCGTGGATCACAGGCTTGCTGAACTTTTCAGACCGATCGATAAGGACTGCGAGATCCGTTTTCTTACCGGACGGGACAAGGATGGAAGGCTTGCTTACAGAAGGAGCCTCATCTTTCTGATGCAAAAGGCCTTAGATGATCTTGTGAAGGATGGTGAATTCGGCGCTGATGCCAGGAATACGGGAGACGACATTTCAAAGATACCTGACATCAATGTCATGTTTTCCCTCGGAAACGGCTTTTTCTGCATGTCCGACGGGGATTTTGAGGTGACGGAGGAATTCCTTTCAAAGCTTTCCGAAAAGATGAAAAAGGTTGTTGAGGAGGACATAAAGATCGAGAAGAAGCCCGTTCACACAAGAGAAGCGCGCCGTATCTTCAGGGATCACGGAATGCTTTCGAAGGACGGTCTTCTCAAATACCGGAATAGCTCCTATACGAACATCTACGAGATCGAGGATACAAACGATTATTTCTACGGCTACATGGTGCCGAGGACCGGAGTTCTTAAATACTTCAGGCTTGAAAAATATAAGGACGGCTTCATGCTTCTGTTTCCAACAAAGGAGCCTTCCACGGTCGAAGAGTTTTCGCCCTATGAAAAGCTCTATACGGTGCTTCGACAGTCAGCGGACTGGAGCAGCCTCTTAAAGATCAGAACTGTCGGCGCGTTGAATGACGCGATAGTTGACGGCAGGTCGCAGGAGATCATCGCGATGCAGGAAGCGCTGATGGAGGAAAAGATAGGCTCTCTTGCCCGCAACATAGCTGCAGAGAAGGATAGGCGTTTTGTAATGATCGCGGGACCTTCTTCCTCCGGGAAGACCACCTTTTCACACAGGCTTTCCGTTCAGCTTCGGGCCATGGGGCTTACGCCGCATCCCTTCCCTCTGGATGATTATTATAATGACCACGACAATATGCCCGTGGACGAATTCGGGGAGGTTGATTTTGAAGCTCTTGAGTGCCTTGACATAGAACTCTTTAATTCCGACATGACGAGATTGATGAAGGGAGAGCAGGTTTCCCTTCCAACCTTTAATTTCAAGACGGGAAAGAGGGAATATAAGGGACGTACCATGAAGCTTTCAAAGGGTGACGTGCTTGTTATAGAGGGTATACACGGATTGAATGACAAGCTCTCTTATTCACTTCCTCCGGAATCAAAGTACAGGATATATATTTCTGCACTGACGCAGCTTGCGATCGATGAGCACAATCCTCTTTCGACCACGGACGGGCGGCTTATACGCCGTATCGTGCGTGACGCAAGGACTCGCGGTACCTGCGCGAAGGATACCATAGCGATGTGGGATTCGGTGCACAGGGGAGAGGAAAAGAATATCTTTCCTTTCCAGGATATGGCGGATGCTTTCTTCAATTCCGCGCTGATCTATGAAATGGCCGTGATGAGGATATATGCGATGCCGGAGCTTTTCTCGGTACCGAGGGACTGTGAGGAATACAGGGAGGCAAAACGCCTGATGAAGCTACTTGATTATTTCCTTCCGCTGCCTACGGAGGATATCCCGAGAAATTCCCTCGTGCGGGAGTTCGTGGGCGGCTCGTGCTTTGATGTATAAGAAAGAAAAGGCCGGACGAAAGTCCGGTCTTTTTAGTCGATCACTTTTGAAGCCTCTTTTGAAATGAACTCTGCGACCTCATCTATCCCTTCTTTGGTCTTTGCCGATATGAAAAAGACAGGTTCTTTTTCGTTTCTTTTCCTGATATTTTCGATCACCCTTTCATGGGAGAAATCAAA